>JBIKQC010000438.1:0-4228 GCA_044349855.1 Saprospira sp. | reverse complement strand
AAAGCCTTATTAAACAGTTCCAAAGCAGAGCACATACTTCCGATACTCGGCATCAGCACACATTTATACACCATATATGTATATAATGAAGTGTTCCTCAAGAAAAAAGACAATCCTGCTGCTGTTCTCGAAGCGCTGAAACTTGCAGACTCCCCAAAAACACTTAATATTCTTGGCATTCTTGCTTTGTCCGATAATTTTGGAGAAGAAGAAAAAACAATGTTGGAGTATCTTAATCGAGTTGGTATAAAATATTTAAGTGATTACATCGGTGCTTATAGAATAGAAAACAAAAAAGAAGAATTAGTACTTAGCCAATTGGCTGAGTTTTGGAATGATCTGCATGGAGGCTACGAATTCGAAAGTATGGATAAAAAATTCGACTCGCTTTGTTATTATCTTATGAATTATCTCTGCCTCTTAGTCGGTACTCAGTCTTACCGATTTACGGAACTGGAGATTTATTATTTTGACGAAAAAAATCATCCTGATCCATACACCCATAAAGATAAACTGCAACTCCAGCCAGGCAATTTCTACTTCAATGGGTTTGGCATTGACATCACTTTTGGAAATCCAGATAAAGAAATATACGGTGGAATCCTCATTAGAGGACTTAAAAACTTGAATTCAGGTAAATTCATCAACGGCCCATCCAATGTGCTCAAAGAAATCTTCAATTCCTTTGGAAATATTTTGGAAGCAAAAAACAGCATCTGCATCAGAGAGCTAAATAAAGGGGTAGTTGAGGAAACAGAGCCTTTAAAAACCACAAGAATTGGTCTGACAAAAAAAGCAGATGACAACGATGACTACTTTGATAGACCTTATAGGTATTTGGTAGAACTCTGTCTTGAACATAAGTTCAAGGACAAAGAAAAGGTCATAGGATCCTTAAAATTGGATGATAATGAGTCATTTAAAATTATGGGCTATAAACTCAAATAAAATGATTTGCGACAAAGAAACCAATACCTTATATCTCTCGGATTGCCTTCAAACCAAGCAACCAGTTTTCTTTCAAAGATTTACTTCTTTGCTGGAACAGCAGGGCATTGTTCCAAAATTTATTCCTCAGACCAGAGACATTTGGGCAGTTGACTTCATGCCTGTTCAATTGCGTGAAGATAATTTTGTACAGTTTGTATATAATCCAGATTATCTACAGGCTAAAAAGTGGGTTAAAACAATTCCTGACATGGATCTCATTTGTCAGGAAATAGGTATAAACCCCATAAAATCTGACATTGTAATTGATGGGGGTAATGTTGTAAAAAGTAGAAGTAAAGTGATTCTCTGTGATAAAATTTTCAAAGAAAACCCTCATTATGAAAGGAAAGCACTGCTGAGAAAACTATATGAGATTTTTGAAGCAGAACAAATTATCCTGGTTCCACAGCAGTTACATGATTTTACTGGTCACGCTGACGGTATGATACGCTTTCTAGATGAAAACTCAGTCATCGTCAATGATTCATCCAAAGAAAAAGAATATTTCCAAAGAACATTTAAAATCGCTTTGGATAATGCCAGACTCGAATATATTGAGATTCCATTCAATCCATACGGAAATAAAAAATATTCACAAGCCAATGGTGATTACATCAATTTTCTGGAAATGGAAAAACATATTTTCCTTCCTATTTTCGGACTCCCTGAAGATGATCTGGTTCTGAAACAGTTTCAACAGCTCTTCCCGACAAAAAAAATTGTTCCTGTGGATAGCAATGAAATAGCAGATGAAGGTGGGGTGTTGAATTGTATCAGTTGGAATGTGAATTTTAAAAAGAATTTTTAAATACCAATAATTTCTTCAAAATGAGTTACAATGAATTGTTAAACGAGGTTAAAAACCTAATATTACCTACAATTATTGATAGAGTAAACCCTGAGGACGTAATTGCAACAGGACTTTCTAAAGTAGATATAGCCAATATTATCTATTCACAAATAATGTCTTTAGGCTACAATGATGGGGATATCAATGCTTCCATAAATGATTTAATGCCAACGAGAAATCCTATTATATATAATAAGTCAGAAATACAGGATGCGATGGATATGGCCTTGCATTTAAATTTTATATTGGAAGACTATAAGTTTCAATATTGGGCATTTAAGAGTTTTCATGAGAATACTCAAGCTGGTATGAATGATAAAAATGTTTTGATAGAAGTTGAAAAATTTTTATTGTATTGTTAGTGCATAAATTATAATCCACAGATAATAAAATATTTAAATGGAAGAAAAATTTGAACTCCGATTTAACCCGCTCATTCAAAAGTACAAAGAGTTGCATTTTTTTAATGAAGAAAATCCTACCTTTTTAGAGATATTGGCTAAAAGGGATGCAGAAACTCTATGGAGCAGAATTTTGGCATTTTATCTGAATCCAAGTAAAGAGCATAATTTGAAGGACTTACTTCTTAAGAGTTTACTCCAAACTATCTCAAATTACCAATTTAAGGCTTATAACCTAAAAAGTGTTGAGGTAAAAATAGAATATCAAAATATAGATTTGGTAATAATTACGGATACTTTCATATTAGGAATAGAGAACAAAGTAAACTTTTGGCTTCACAATGATTTAAACTCATATTATACTTCTTTGAAAGATTTGGGAAAATTCTATGGGATTAAAAAAGAGGACATAAAACTTATTGTACTTTCAAAATATGAAGAAGACATTACTGATGAATTTTCCAATGTTCTTTATGCAGATTTACTTAAAAAAATTAAAGAATTGTTTTTTAGCTATTCTAAAAACGCAAATTCTAAGTATCTAATGTTATTGCTTGATTTTATTGAAAATATAGAAAAATCATTGAATATGCCGACAATTGTAAATAAAGATAATCTCGAAAATTTTGAGTTTATAGCAAATAATTATAGGGCTATAAGTGAATTGAATAGCCTTAAGAATCAGTATCTAAATGAAATGGGTGAAATGCTAATGAGAATTACTCAAAAATTGAATTTCCATATAAAATCATTGGATACCCAATATAGGTTATCAGAGTTTACCATATATGATTGTGAAATAGACTATCCCGATGAAACGCTTTGGTATATTTCTTCTGAAATTACGATCGAGAACTCAAATTTATTAACAATAAAATTTTCATTGAATAAAAACAATCCTAATGATCTTTGGCATTTTTATTTTGAAAAGGATAGAGTAGAGTATGCTAATGAAAATATCCCTAATTTTAAAGATTTGAAATCTTCTATTGATGAAGAAAAAGTAGTAAAATTCTTAATTGGACTGATAGATATTGCTTTAAAAATATTGAACACCTAATAACGCTCATAAAGTCCTCTATGAAAAAGCAGATACTAATTTTGGGGTTGACATTTTTTATTTTTTTAGCAACACTTACACTTGTTGCTACATCTATCTTTTTTCTTAATAAATATGTTTTTGATAATCCTTCCAGCAGTTACTCGAATCCCACAATAGAAACTGTATCAGATAGTTCAACCGCAGAAACTACTGAAAAACAAAATATTTCAGGAAATCAAAATGTCCCTCAGAACAATTCAAGCAATCAAACTTCTCCGCCAGAAGACCCTTTTGAAAGTCTAAAAGATAAAGGCGAAACTAATACTGACAATTATAATACCCATCGGGAGGATCCATTCAAAGCACTTAAAGGGCCTGGCGGATATGATAATTCCCGAAAAGCGATTGTTCAAAAAAGACAATACACAAGGAACATATATAATGAAGCAGAAGATATTTTAAGTTATGCTGAACAAATTGGCTGCCAGGATGCAATTGATGCTGCCGAAAATGCTATCAGCTATTATGAATCTGGTAGAACGAATGCTGCAGCCGCAGAACTATCTAATGCGGAAAGCTACCTGGATGACTGTAGAAGTAATAGAGGTAGCGATGATAATGACGAAGATTCTGAAGATGACGATTAACTGCCTTTTCAAAGAAAGAAATTATTGCATTGCACATAAATTCGGGGTTGACATGGAGAACCTATAATGGAAATGTTGAAAGGAAAATGCTTGATCTGTCTTGTTAATGGAGACAAATTTGAAATTGATTATCTATTTTTAACATAAAATTATGAATATTTTAAAAGAAATTAAAAAGCTAAGCGATAAAGAGATAGTAGAGGCTTATAGCTTAATATTGCAGGAATTGACCAATCGTAAAATAATTAGGACTAAAAATCTGGTAGGTGACCTTGGAGAATTTTTAGTATTAGATACA
>JBIKQC010000048.1:0-15122 GCA_044349855.1 Saprospira sp. | reverse complement strand
GGTACCACTTCAGCTGTGTTTTCTGCCTTGTCAGTATAAAAAATCCATTCATTGATAACATATCATTATTTATGCTCGATTACTTATAACAGCACAAAAAAATCAGAATAGGTTAAAGTCTTTTTTAAAAAATGTAACTAAAAAGAAAATAGTGTATTATAAAAAAATAAAATAACAAAAAATACTAAACCTTAGGACAAAAAAAATCATTTTAAAATTTAAAATTCCACAACCATGAGAACTGTAAAAGTCTTCGGTTGCCTTTTGGCGGCCCTCTCCCTCATTGTCCCTTTCAGCCTCATTGCACAAGAGGACAATATGATGACAGAATCCGGGCAAAAAATTAAATCACAGCCCCGCGATGCCATATACAAAACCAATTTGGGCGAACGTATGCCTTTGGCTCATAATCACGTGGAAGAGCGTGATGTGCTTTGGGAAAAACGCATCTGGAGAGAAATTGATGTAAAAGAGCTTCGCAATCATCACTTTTCCTATGAAAAACGTCACTTCGTATCCATTCTTTTCGATGCAGTAAAAAAAGGGGATATAACAGCTTACAGCGCTGTAGATGATGAATTTACTCAAATATTCTCTTCTGAAGAGCTGAATACCACAATCAACCGTTGTGACACAATTCAGATCACAGATGAAGTGACAGGTATAGTCAGAGATGTACCGGTGATGGATGAATTTAATCCCAAAACTGTTACGAGATTCCGTATCAAGGAAGTGACTTATTTCGACAGTAAACTTAGTCGTATGAACACCCGTATCCTTGGTATCGCACCCATCATGAACCGTTATGACAACAGTGGAAACTTCATTGCATCTGCACCGGTATGCTGGTTCTACTACGATGAACTGCGCCCTGTATTGGCTAAAGAAGCAATGTTCAGCAGTAACAGCGATACTAAAAATCTGACTTGGGACGATGTATTCGAAAGCCGTATCTTTGCAAGCTATATCACAAAAGAATCAAATGTTCGCGATGTTCGCCTGCAGGATGTTTATAGCGGAGTCGATATTTTGCACGAGTCCGATAAAATAAAAGAAGGTATTCGAAATTATGAAGCAGACCTCTTCTCCGAGGGTAATTAAATAGTTAGGAAATACTGCAAATCCTAGTAGGACAAAAAAATAAACTTTTAAGTTATATTTTGTGTTACATTTTTCAGATAATACGGCAGTAATGATATTAAATTCAATTTTTAGATACATTCTATTGCCGAGCTTCATTTTGTTGCTCGGCATTTCTTTTGTTTCCGGACAAAGCATGTCAACCGATTTTAAAAAAACAATTGATGGCTTGCTCAATTTTTCTGTACCTGCAATTGGCTGTACTGAATTAAGAAACCAACTTTTTTTTAGCTCGGAGAAGCTCATACTTTTGGATGCCCGTGAAGACAGGGAGTTCGAAGTTAGTCATCTGAAAGGGGCAATTCATATTGGTTTTAACAATTTTACTACTGAAGCAATTAAGAATATTCCAAAAAAATCGAAGATTATTATCTACTGTTCAGTCGGTTATAGAAGTGAAAAGATTGGAGAACAGTTAAAAAAAGCCGGATATTTAAATGTCAGTAATCTTTATGGGGGAATATTCGAATGGAGTAATTTGGGTTATCCCATTGTAAAAGGAAATTCTTCTCACACGACAAGTGTACATGCCTACGACCAATCTTGGGGTAAATGGTTGAAAAAGGCCAATAAAGTTTATTAGCTTTGCAATTCAGAATTAATAAGAGAGAAATGAACATAGAAAAAAAGCAATTTGCGCTTAAGCTGCAACTGGAAATTATATGGTGGATAGTCACGGCAATCATAACGTTTATGGTTATTTACCCCATCCTGAACAATATGGTTAAATATGAATATTTGACCAGTAATATTATTTTTGTCATTGTATTCATTACTTACACACGCTATATCTTTCTGTTAAAACATACTTTTTTAGCGAGTTGGCAGCCAATAAAATTTGTTATTATTTTTTTTAGCATACCACTTGTTTTTAAATTAATAGAATGGATTTTTAATTTTCAGGTATTTTTGCAGTCTGAAGGTCTGCAAAGCTTTGCAGTTCATTTCAAATCAGGAATTAGTTCTGCTTCCCGCGATCAGCTGGTAAATTATATGCGCAGTGAATTCCTTTTCTTTGGTGTAGCCAGCACAGTAGCAGCCATAGTACTTCCTATCCGGTTGCTTATATCTTTTTGGAGAGTTTATAATAAAAGCGGTAGAGTTTAACCCGGCCCGTTAAATAGAAAAGCCCCTTCTTTATTACCTTTTCAGGTTTAAGAAGGGGCTTTTTAATCGTTATATTAAACAACATTATTTTTTCTTCGGATTATGATCCAATGGAAATAGTCCAAATCTTTTTTGAAACTCTCCGAGTAAGGGGTTCATCTGCATGAAATAACCGTATTTATCACGGTCAGTATTCGGTTTTGCTTTCGGTTTTACAATTTCTTCTTCCGGCAGCTCTTCCACTTCCACTGCAAATTGAATATGCGGCTTTTTAAAAGCTTCCCTCATTTTATCGAGCAGGATATTATCTCGGCTCACAGCATCCTTAGCCCGGTTACTTTTTACCAGGATATTTATTTTGTCACTGTCATCTGAAATTGTCAGGATGACTGATTTGTACAAGGGTTGCGTGGAAACAGAATCAATTTCGGCCACATAGCCATCCCAAAGATTCTGAAGATTTTCCAAAGTCCAATCAAGAACAGAATAATTCCGTTTATAACTCTTTGCATCTTCTTTTACTTCAGAAATCAGGCTGTTTAGCAATCCGCCCTTTTTCTTTTTCAGCTTATCCAAAATTGACTCTTTCTCCACAATTGGAGGAGTCGTATCTTCGGCGGCTTCACCCTGCACTTCTTCCTCTTCTATGCTGTCCACAAAGGTTTCAGGAATTTTGTGCTTGGGGCCTTTTTGCATATTATCCTCCAAAGTATAGGAATATCCTTGCTGTTCGGCACTGTGCAGTATTTTTGAAACGGCTAATTGGGTATTATGGGTGTTTTTTTTTTCTTGGCCTTCGGTTGAACCTGCGGCGGGAAAAACTACCTGTTGAAGAGCCTGTCGGATAAAGGCCATTTTTATAAGGCTCATCTCTACATGAAGTCGCTTATTGCGCGACATTTTGTAGTGGATATCGCAATCACTGGCAAGACTCATCGCCGAAACAATCAGTGATGTAGGCATAAGTGCCGCCTGTTGCAGGTAACGATCCTTTATATTGCCACTCACTTCCAACAGATTGGCGGTTTCGGGACGCTGGCATACAAGCAGATTGCGAAGGTGCTCGGCCAACCCGTTCACAAAAATATCACCTTCAAAACCTTTGCGTTGAATGGTGTCGAAAATGAGCATGAGTTCTGTCACATCTTCGGCAGCAATGGCGTCTACTACGCGGAAGTAAAAGTCGTAATCGAGAATATTGAGGTTGTCAATAACATCCTGATATTTGATGTCATTGCCGGCAAAACTGACGATACGGTCATAGATTGACAGGGCATCGCGCAGTGCGCCGTCGGCTTTTTGTGCAATGATATTGAGTGCATCCTCATCGGCTGTAATGCCTTCCTGCCTGCAGATACTGCGCAGATGATCGGCCATGTCGGAGATTTGGATTCTGTTGAAATCAAAAATCTGACAGCGGGAGAGGATAGTGGGAATAATCTTATGTTTTTCGGTGGTCGCCAAAATAAAAATGGCATAGGAAGGAGGTTCCTCCAATGTTTTCAGGAAAGCATTGAAGGCAGCCTGTGAGAGCATGTGTACCTCATCTATAATATAGATTTTGAAACGGCCTCGTTGCGGAGCAAAGCGTACCTGTTCTATGAGTGCGCGAATATGCTCCACACTGTTGTTGGAAGCGGCATCGAGCTCATGTATATTCAGCGAAGCGTTTTCGTTAAAGGCTTTGCAGGATGGACATTCGTCGCAGGGTTCGGTATCTGAAGTCGGATGTTCACAGTTGAGTACCTTGGCCAAAATACGGGCACAAGTGGTTTTACCTACTCCGCGCGGACCGCAGAAAAGGAAAGCATGTGCGAGATGATCGTTCTTAATCGCATTTTTCAGCGTATTGGTGACATGCGACTGCCCTACCACACTGTCAAAGCGTATGGGACGATATTTGCGTGCCGATACTACAAAGTTGCTCATTATTCAGATTATCAGATTATCAGAAGGCAGATTAATAGAATTATGAATCTGACAGAATACAAAGATATATTTTTTAAAGCGGAAATGCAAGTAGAGACAAGATTAATCCTGTATCTACTTGTCGCGTCTTTACCAACGCTGACCCCATTTATACAATACATATAAGAACCAAACAAAATGTGGATTTACAAAGCGTTTCTGCGATAAAAAGCCCCCAATTATTTTTTTAAGTTCTGTTTCTTCCAAATGAAAACGGCTGATAAAATCCTTATCCAAAGCCATTTTTTCCAATTCTCCACGCAGACTGCCCAAAAGCCACTGCTGTACAGGAATAGAAAAACCCTGTTTAGGCCTTTCAATCATTTCCTTTGGTACATGCCGGTATAATACCTGACGCAGCAGATACTTGGTACTGTTACCCTTTATTTTCAGGTCATCGGGCAAACCAAGTGCAAATTCAACAATTTTATGGTCCAATAGCGGTTCACGACCTTCCAATGCCGTGCGCATTGTAGCTCTGTCAACCTTTGTCATGATATCGCCCTCCAAATAAGTAAGTACATCTATCATACCCAGATAGGAAACAATTCGCTTGGGATCGGGCGAAAAAGCAGCATCGAAACGGGAAATCCACTGCGGATAGAGTTTCTTCAATTCCTCTTTGGATATATGCGAAGAAGAACGGTTGAAAAAATCGAGCAGATCTTTTGCCTTTAGGGCATTTATGAATTTTGGAAATTTGTTGCTGATATTTTTGTATTGCTTTATGATAGGAAGCCTCGGAGCATTGCGTTCCAGCCACAGGGGATCGACCCCGGCAGCCATAAAAGCTGCAATGCTGCGCATAAAGCCGGGTATTTTTTTGATTTTTGGATAAAAATTCTGTGTAACTTCATACTTTGTATATCCGCCGAAAAGTTCATCGCCGCCATCGGCCGAAAGGCTAACCTTTACTTCTTTTTTAGCCATCTGTGCCACCAGATAGGTGGGAATTCCGGAACTGTCACCAAGCGGTTCATCATAGATTTCGGGCAGCAGTTCCAAAACAGCTTCAAAATCAGACTCTTTGCAATAGAGTTCATGATGCTCTGTGCCCAAATGTTTGGCAATAGCCTTGGCATGCTCTGCCTCGTTGTATTCAGGATGCTCAAAACCAATGGTAAAAGTTTTCAGCTTACTGCCCGACTGCTGCTGAAGCAATGCGACAACGGTTGAAGAATCTACTCCGCCGCTGAGAAACATACCTACAGGAACATCGGCTACCATACGCAACTGAAAAGAATCGCGCAACAGTGCTTCCAAATGATCGGTCAGTTCTGCTTCCGATGCCTGCGGAATTTCTGCTTTGCGGTAAACCTCCTGTACGTCCCAATAAGAACTTGGACTAAAGTTACCATTGCCGTCAATTTCCAAAAAACTGCCCGGATCTAATTTGTGTGCAAAATTATAAATGCAATCGGGAGCGGGAATATATCCCTGCTGAAGGTATAAGGAAACTGCATAGGGACAGATGCTTTTATCAAAATGCGGATGCTCATGAAATGCCTTTAGTTCCGATGCAAACATAAATAGCCCCTCCTTATAATACCAATAGAGCGGTTTTACGCCCAGACGATCACGGCAAAGCAGAAGTTTTTTTGTTTTTTCATTGTACAGTGCAAAGGCAAACATTCCGCGAAAACGCTGTACTGCTTCTTTGCCCCACTGTTCAAAAGCATGCAGCAGTACTTCGGTATCAGAATGGGAATTGAAACGATGTCCCAATTTTGTCAGCTCGGCAGCAATTTCTGCATAGTTGTAAATTTCACCGTTAAAAACCACCAACTGATGCCCCAATCGCATCGGTTGACGGCCGGCCTCACTGAGGTCAATGATCGACAGGCGACGGTGGCCCAAATACAATTCTGTATCAGGTGCCCGGTAACTGTCTGCACTGTCCGGACCGCCATAATGCAAGCTGTCGCGCATACGGTTTAGTGTTGCTGAAATATCGTATTGAGCATTGCTGCTGCGAAGGTCCCAAAGTCCGGCTATTCTACACATTAATAAAGATAAAAGAGGAAAGTTGAAAGATATAAGAGTAAAGATAAAATTGGAAAGATGAACCGAAGGACCGCGAATCGAACCTGACAATGAATTGAAAAATGAAAGATTAATGTTTTTCAAATTTTTAAATCATAAAACCCACTGTTCAATAATCGACTCGGCTATCCTGCGGCTCATCACTGTCACCCGATTCGAGGCTAACAGATCAGACAGCATCTGCTTAGCTTCGGTCATTTTTTCATAAAAGCTGAGGAGCAATGCCTTATTAATAATTAGCATGCCATAAGTTTCATCGTCAGTTTCAAGGGCTAAGCCTTTGTCAATCAGTTCGATTCGTTCTTTCGGATCGCTATAAAGACTTTGCAGGCTTTTATAGGCAGGAGTAAAATTTGGGTTTTGGGCAAGCATTGCGTTCAAAATGCCCATTCTTTCGGACTCCTCCTTCCATTCCAACTGCACATAAGACAGATAGAGGCCTTTTGGGAATATGCCATTCTGCTCCTTTTCAAGTGCCCAAAGCGCAGTTTTAGCGGTATAATAACCATCAGGAGCCATTTGGTTGCATTGTTTATAATAGGCTATTGCTTTTTCATAATCCTGTTTCAGGAGATAAGTAAAGCCAAGGTCATAAATTGGAAAGGGCCATAGGGGGTCAAGTTCATGAGCCTTTTCAAAAAAAGCAATAGCTTCGGCATTATTGCCACTTTGTCCGGCTTCCCGGCCTTTTGTATGTAATTCTTGCGCAGTCATATTCAGTTTTCATTTAATCCGGCGAAGTTTGTAATATTGGTGCAAATATAAAAGGAATCTATGGAATATCACTAAAAAAACAAACCCCTTCAAAAGGAAGGGGTTTGGTGTCCTATGTAAATCAATAATGGAGAGTTTGTACTCCAATTGGAGTGCCGGACTTGGGTGATCTTTAGTGCTGCCGTTTTGTGGCTGCGCTCAATATATTATTAATGATATTTATCTGTTTTGTGTTTGTCTTTTTGGGTTTTAAGCGGAGGCAATACTTGTGAGCAGCTTCTGACATTATTAAGAACTTATACTGTTTTATGCTAAAGAATCATGAAGTGTGAACCTGTTAAGAAAAAATATTAAATATTTTTTAGCAGCGTATTTCTTTCACCAATATGCCAAGCAATTGTTTTTTATGTTCGAATATTAATATTTGTTAACCTCAGGATAAATAATGATTAATTTCATTATTGACTTAAAACAGCATAAAACGACCTAAATATTTTACTTATATACTTTGAATAACAATGAATTAAATCTAATTTATAAATAATTTGAAATAGAATTATTCAAAATAATAAGCTCATTTTAGTGTTAATTTCTGCTTAATATTGCACTAATATTAGATTATAGTTTACAATTCGGTTTTCTAAACCTAAAATATCCACTATGAAAAAACAATTACTCCCAATTTTATTACTGCTGGTTTTTTTTAAGTTGCATGCCCAAAATCCCATTGGAATGACCCCAAGAACCAATCATAATAATCAGGCAATTATTATGAGTAATAATGATGTTTACAATACAGGCAGCAGTGCTGTATTTTATGATGATGGGGCAGAGTTGGGCAATGTAGGAATCCAGCCGATCGTCAGTACTTTTATAGGTACAGGACAAGCAATGGAGTTATTTTTTACTGAATTTGATATTCCTGTCGGTGCAGTGCTCAATATTTATAAGGGTAATTCTATTACTGATGAGTTATTGGCCAGTTTTGAAGGCGGGCAGAACCAAAAGCCCTGGAATTTCAAAGGACGTAGCTTTACCATTGAATATATTCCTGCACCCAATGGAGCAACTGCTGCGGGTTGGAGAGGAGAAATACATGAACTGACAGCAGAATATCTTTGGGAAAAAGCATTGTTGCCCGAAAGTGATTGTATCAATGCAATCCCTATCTGCAGTAATGCAACAATCAATACCTCTCAAAATCAATATGAAGACACAGGCTCCATCAATGATGATACGGGCGGATGTTACAGTGGTACAGGGAATGGGGGATCTGTCTGGTATCAGTTTACTCCACAGGCGACCGGAGCCTTGGACTTTGGCATTGCCCCTTCGGGCAGTACCGATTATGACTTTGTACTTTGGGATATAACAGCAGGTTGCGTATCGAGAACTGAAATGTCCTGTAATTTTTCTTCCACATTTGGCACTACTGGATTGAGCACCTCCGGTGCAGCAACAAACTCACAGGATGCAAGCGGTACAACTTTCAATCAGAGAGTAAATGTTGATGTAACCCGTCGTTATGCTATCTGTATCAACTATTACAGTGGAAATAATGATGGCTTTATTTTGACTTTTCAAAACAACTCCGGTTCTGTAGCAGTTACAGATAATACGCCACCTACAATGAGTAATGTTACAGCAAATAACTGTGCAAACGCTTCTTCTCTGAATATTTTCTTCTCTGAATACATCGACTGTGCAACATTGCAGAATTCAGATTTTACCATTCCAGGCCGTACTGTAACAATTTCGGCAAACAACTGCATAGGTAATCCCGCCAAAACAAGACAAATTACAGTCAGTGTTTCTCCGGCATTAACTAACCCCGGTACTTACACTTTGACGGGTAATAGCTGTAATGACCTTTGCGGTAATCCGCTTAATGGAACCTTTAACGTTGTATTGGGCCCAGTACCAACTGCCAATGCCGGTCCAGACCGCACATCATGCCGCACTCCCGGTTTTTTGGGTATTGGTTTCACTTATACACAAGTTACCTTGACAGCTGCAGCCCCTGGTACTAACTATTTTTGGAGCGATGGACAATCCGGAGCTACTATAAATATCACACCCTCATCTTTGACCACACAAACATATACTGTATCTGTACAGAACGGGTCTGCCTGTGTGGCAACAGATCAGGCACAAATTTTTGTTGAAAATACTCCAAGACCTAATTTAGGTGCTACACAGACAGTTTGCTCGGGTTTTCCGGTAACTTTATTCAGCACTGTTGCACCTGCGGGTGTTATTTATCAGTGGCAATCTACCACAACTACTTTTTTTGGTAGTCCTACCAGCTTTGTAAATATTGCCGGCCAAAATGGACCCAATCTAACAATTACACCAGCAGCAGCTTCAACCTGGTACCGGGTAATTGTTACCTCCACAAATGGCTGTCAGGGAACTTCTACCGTACGTATTAACCAAGGTGCAGGAGTATTTGCTATAACACCTTCTACTCCTTTTGCTTGTGCAGGCTCTGCAGTTACCTTAACACTGCCTTCCAATATGACAACTTATACCTGGAATACAGGTACAAATGCAAATCAGGCATTGACTGTGGTGCCGCTTACTACAACAACCTATTCGGTGACCAGTACCACAGCAGGTTGTACAGGTTCTGCTTCTGTCACAATTCCTGTACGTCCTGTCCCAGTAGCTACTGCTGCAGCTGCACCGGCAATGGTCTGCCCCGGTGACCCGGTGAGTTTGACAGGAAGCCCTGCTGGAAATTCAAATACTATTACAGAGAATTTTGAAGGAACAACAAATATCTTTACTTTAGTAAATGGGGCAAATAATCGATGGTTTCAAGGAACAGCAGCTTTTGCTGCAGGAACAAAAGGTTTATATATCGGTACAGCCGTTGGCAATAATAATTATACTATAGGTAGTATTTTTACTCCAATTTCAGCAACCAACTTTGCATTTAGGGATATACCTGTCACAAGTTTCTGTAATGCAAATTTTGCTTTCAAATGGAGATGCAACGGACAATCCGGGCAAGCTGAACTAAGACTATGGTTGGTACCTACTACCTTTACACCGGTTGCAGGGACAGCAATCACGGCAAGTGCCAGTAATATTTTGTTGGGTGGTCCTTATTTTGGACAGGCTGCAGCATTTCAAAATGTTTCAATCGATTTAACCCCTTATGCGGGACAAACTCGACGTTTGGTATTTGAATGGAAAAATACCGGTGCCGCGCTAATTCTTGGCCCTGTTGTTGCCAATCCTGCAGCTGCAATCGATGATATTTCTTTTACCGAAAGTACTTCTTTCACTTATAATTGGACCAATGGTTCAGGTTGGTCCAGCTCTGCACAAAATGCAAATGCATTTCCTTCTGCGAATACCACTTATACTTTGCAGGCAACCCGCTGTGATGGCTGTGTTTCTTCCGCAACTACGAATGTAGTAATCTGCACATTATTGGAATTGGAATTATCAAAATTTAAAGCCAATTGCGAGGGCACTAAGGCAAAGGTAGAATGGGCCATTGAAAATGAAGCAGGAATAGATTCTTATATTCTGCAATACAGCAGTGATGCAATAAATTTTGAGAATGTTGCACAGCTAAATGCAGGTTTTGGCAATTATGAATCTTTAGTTACATTATTTAATAATGCAGATAACCATTATTTCCGTTTAAAGCAGATTAATGCAGATGGCACTCATTCTTATTCAAGTATCATTCAAGCTGCTTGTCAAGGATTTGAAATAGGTCAGATTGATATTTTCCCAAATCCAACTTCTGACATTTTGAATTTACGTTTCGGCGCAGATATCTCCGGTAATTATATTGTCTCTGTCATTGATATTTTGGGACGTACAATCTCAAAACAAAGTTACCAATTGGCAAAAGATAATTACGAAATTCAAATTAATACAGTACAGTTAATCCCAGCAGTATATCTTGTAAAAATCAGTGACAAAAACAATCTGATCAGTCCTAAAATATTAAAATTTGTAAAAGAATAAAATCTTAAGTTTTTCATTGTTATTTAGTTTTTAGCCTCCTGTTATTACTTAGCAGGAGGTTTTTTTAGTAGCTAATAGTTTGCGCTAACAAATTAGATTGAAAATAAATGCCGTTTTCTGCATTGTGCAAAAAACGGCATTTATAAATAGTTTTATATTAGCATTTTATTCTTTATTCCAATGAAAAAGAAATAGCCTGTCCTTTTTAGGTTTTCCTTCAGAGGAAATTAAAAGATCGCCATTTGGTGTAAAACAAATTCCTTCAGGTTGTTCCAATAGCTGTCTTGGGATTCTAACCAAACTTTTAATTTTTCCTTCTTTTGAAATTACCAAAAGGCAATTAATGCGTCTTGCCGAACTGATGTAAATGTCGCCGGTTTTTGGGTGAACAGCAATATCGGAAGGGTGTATAAAGAGTTCATCCGGATTTTCCTCTGCAATCTCTCTGAAGGCCCTTATATCCTCATTTGTTTCAACTTTGTCAAGGTAGGATTTGATGCTTTCAATGTCGATAGTGAAGGCCGGAACCTCATTCAAATCCTTGCTTTTGGGCTCCATTCTGTAAATGTGCCTAACAGCTTCGGTATTACCTTCGCCTTTATCTTTACAGGCTATCAATAGACTTTCTGAGAAGGGATCATAACAGATGCCTTCAGTGTTGTGAGTACTGTCAAGCAGGGTGTTGATACTGCTAAGGTTCAGGCTGTTTTCTTCCTCCGGAGAACCTTCTACCACCGTAATTTCTCCATCTGAACGGAGTATGTAAATGTCTTTACCCACCATTGCAATGCCTTCGTAATCGGCATCACTGCCAAAATCTGCACTATGCAGAATAGATCCGTCATGCAGCGATACTACGTAAATCATTCCTTCTTCATCCTGTATAGCCAATAATTTATCAGGATTGTAGAGGGTCATTCCGGAAATTTCTTTCAGTTCTCTGGGGAGTTTCACTGCGCTGAAAGGACTGTCGAGGTTGTATTCAAAAGGGCTGATCATGAGTGGCATTTTTGGTTGCTTGGCACTGTCAATACGACAGCCAAGACTGGAAACAATAAAGAAAATGAATAAAAGTTTATTCTTTAAACCCATAATTACGGGCAATTGTCGGACATTTTTCATAAACTGCCTTTAAGAATGATGCATCGAATGCCATAACTTCTGTTTCGCTCATCGATTGACGCGGATCATTGGGGCCCATACAGGATTCCTGCTCCCTTTTTGCCTTTTGAAACTCCGGCATCGACATCAGGTCGGACTTCAACTTTACTATTGCTTTACCCATTTCTTCTGAACAGCCGCAAAATTTTTCAGCAAATTCTTCAGGAGTTTTTGGATTTTTATTGCCGCAACCTATAAAAATCAGCATTAATGATGCTAAAAAATGGTATTTCATTTTGAATGTTTTACTGTATTATTGTATAAAATCTTTCAAAGGGAAGAATTCTTCGGGACTGTAATCATTTATTTTAGTTCTATGGGCTTTGTAGTGATCCGGGGCTTTTTTCCTTTTTTTTAAACCACGGTAAAAAGCATCAATTATATGGGAATAATCATTTGTAGCTGCACGCGAACCAATATCAATTTTTTCACTCTTCAGTCTAAAATTTCCAATCTTATGAAATTTGGAAGCACTAGTATCAAAACAGCTGTCATTGACAAACACACAGTCCAGTCCAATGACAAAACCATCATTATTTAGCGCACTTTCTATTTTCCTTCCGAAAATTTTTTTAGCGCTTATTTTAGAAAAATCCGGGGCCAAGGTGTCAAAGTAATCTGTAAAACACAGCCCATACCAGATCCCTCCTTCGTCCTTAGAATAATCAATAACTATTGCGGCGCCTGTATTAATACTATCTGCTTTGAATGAGACACAATCTCCTATTTTAAATTTTAACTCATTGATATCAATAGGCTTATATTTTGGAATTTCATTATTGGAATAGCAGCCTGTCAGTAATAATATAAGTGCTAAATAAGCTTGGTTCATAGTAATTCCCAACTATAATTTTTTAAATAATTCTGCCAAAATTAAGGCACCGGATCATGCCCATGTCCGCCCCAGGGATGACAACGGGAGATTCGGCGAATTGTCAGCCAGCCACCTTTGAAAATGCCATGTTTCTTTATTGCCTCCAACCCGTAATGTGAACAGGTAGGTGTATAGCGGCAGGCAGAAGGAAACAAAGGCGAAATTGCCAATTGATAAAATCGAATAAGCAAAATAAAGAAAAAACCGATAAAATGGCCTATTGCTTTGTAAATGCTTGTCAATATGGTTGTTATAAATTTCAACTCAATTTGATGTTAAAGCAGTAAACAAAAATTATTTTGTCACACCCAATTCAAGAATCAGCCTGTCAATAGACTTTCTCATAGCTTTTTGCATGTCGGAAAAACTGCAGAGTTCGGTGCCGACGAAAACCCACATTCCTGCTATTCTAATTTCTTTTTCTGTCAGATAAAGCAAAAACCGTTGTTTATCCAAGCGATAAGCTTCTCTAATCAGCCGTTTGAGTCTGTTGCGATCCACTGCTTTTTTGAAATGTTTTTTTGAAACACTGAAACTGACCTGAACAGGGACCGATTGTTCTTCCAAAGTTCGCTCCATATAGAAAAAGCGCAGCGGGAATGCACCGGCCGAGCGTTTCTGTTTAAAGAGTTTTCCGATGGCTTTTTGGCTTTTCAGGCGCTCTTTTTTAGTTATGGAGAAAGTTTTCATAATAAATATTATTCCAATACAGATTATACCAGAAAAGCACAAAACAGCCGACACTTTTGTATCCGGCTGTTTTGTGCTTTTAATAAGCTCAAGATTTATATATCTAAGTTCCGCGTTTACGGACAGCTTGATATTATTTCAACAATGAGCGTCTTTCGTCGGAAACTGTAAGGGATTTGCGACCTTTACTGCGGCGGCGGGCCAATACTTTACGACCGTTTTTAGTGCTCATACGCTCACGGAAACCATGTTTGTTGATACGTTTGCGTTTTGAAGGTTGATAAGTGCGTTTCATCTGTTATGATATTTCAATATGAATTTTAAATGGAATTATCCTTTTTTCTAAAGAGAGGACAAAATTAGAAAATATTAATCGTTTTGCCAAAGTATAATGAAAGATTAATAATTAATTTTTTTCCTATTATTGCTTAATGTGCTGTTATTCAGTGTTGGATTGGATTTTAAAGAAAAATTTAGAAGTTTTAACTTTCCATTTACCCGTTCATTGACATCAGAAACTCTCTATTATTTCTTGTTCCCTGAATGTGTTTGAGCATAAAGTCCATAGCTTCTTCCGTGTTCATGTCGGCCAGGTGGCGACGCAAAATCCACATACGGGTGATCGTATCTTCGCTGTGCAGCAGATCGTCTCGGCGTGTACTGGATTTTGTAAGATCGATAGCCGGATAAACGCGTTTATTGGCCAGTTTGCGGTCGAGCTGAAGTTCCATATTGCCGGTACCTTTGAACTCTTCAAAGATAACCTCATCCATTCTGGAGCCGGTGTCGATAAGAGCGGTGGCCAAAATAGTCAGCGACCCTCCAAATTCTATATTACGGGCCGCTCCGAAGAACTGTTTGGGTTTGTGCAGCGCATTAGCTTCTACGCCACCTGAGAGTACCTTTCCGCTTGCAGGCGCAACGGTATTGTAGGCACGGGCAAGACGGGTGATAGAGTCGAGCAGGATGACTACGTCATGACCGCATTCTACAAGACGCTTTGCTTTCTGTAGTACAATATTGGAAATGTGCACATGATTTTGGGGAAGGGCATCGAAGGTAGAAGCAATAACTTCGGCTCTTACGCTGCGTTCCATATCGGTCACCTCCTCCGGACGCTCATCAATGAGTAGGATAATGAGGTAAACTTCGGGGTGATTTTTTGCGATTGCATTGGCAATATCTTTCAACAGGAAAGTTTTACCGGTTTTAGGCTGTGCCACGATAAGACCTCGCTGACCTTTACCAATGGGTGTAAAAAGGTCTATGATCCTTGTAGAATAATGCTTAGGATCGTTGTTATGAACTATATTGAGTTTCTCAGTGGGAAACATTGGTGTGAGGTGGTCAAAAGATACGCGATCTTTGATTTCCTCAGGTTTCCAGCCATTTATTTTTTCTACTTTTAGCAAGGCAAAATATTTTTCACCTTCCT
>JBIKQC010000047.1:0-15127 GCA_044349855.1 Saprospira sp. | reverse complement strand
CTGTTTTCGTAGCGAACATAGACTTCCAACAATTGATCCTGACTGAAGCTAAGGTCGCTGTTCTGTGCAATTTTTTTGTATTCGTAGCGATAATCGTAGGTTAATGCTGAAATGTCGGAGAGTACAGCCGAACCTGTGGGACTGCTGCCTGCGCCCTTTCCGAGGAAAAACTGAGAGTTGGCAAAGGCACCCTGCAGGATAATGCCATTGAATTCATTGTGTACATTGATGAGCGGATTGTCGGCCTCAACGAAGGCAGGAATGACAAATCCCGTCACTTTATTTCCGTATTTCTGTGCACTTGCCAGCAGTTTTATCTTTTTACCATGCTGCTGCGCATATGTTACATCCTGTTTATTAAGGTTTTGTATACCATAATTGAAAACGTTTTCGGGCTTTACAAACAAACCGAAGGCATGCAGAATCGTGATACATAGTTTGTATTTTGGATCAAATCCGCCCACATCGAGCAGCGGATCGCTTTCGGCAAAACCCTTTTCCTGGGCTTCTTTCAAGGCATCGGAGTACTCTTTGCCATTGTCCCACATTTGAGAAAGGATATAATTGGTAGAACCGTTGAAGATGCCCGAAATGGCGCTCAGCAGGTCATTGTCGTAATATTCTTCCAGATTTCTGATGATGGGAATACTTGCACAGCTCGATGCTTCATAGAGCAGGGGAGTCTGATATTCCTGCTGCAAAGCATAAAGTTCGGGAAGGTGCTCCGCCAACATTTTTTTATTGGCAGTCACCACTGCTTTTCTGTTCATCAATGCCTTTTTTACAATATGGTAAGCGGCATCGGCATCATCAATCAATTCTACAACTACATCAATCTCTGGATTGTCCAAAATGTCATCCGCTATGGTTGTGAAGTAATGAGCATCTATGCTACGAGGTTTTTCTGGATTTTTAATACAAATTTTATCGATGCTTGCGCGAATTCCTTTTGTCTGATTCAGTACACTGTACAATCCCTGGCCTACACAGCCAAATCCGAAAAGTCCGAGTTTTAAGTTTTTCTTGCTCATGGTATTTGTTGATTGTTGTTTGTTGATTGTTGTTTGTTCGTGACTGGATTTTCAGATATTTATAGTTTTCTGATAATCTGATATTTGATCTCAAAATTTGACACCATTAATTTATTCCAATAAAAAAAGCACCCAACGAGTAAGTCGTTGAGTGCTTTATATATGTATTCTGTAGGAATAGTACATAATTGGTCACTGACTTATCTCTCTCCGCAAAAACCGAAGTAGGATGTGGCACCTTGCCCGAGAGCAGGTTGCCAAGGTATCAAAGGGCCTTTCCCTCCACCTTTCTTGATAAGAAATATATGAACTTTTTAATTCGACACAAATGTCCGTATTAATAAACAAAAAACAAAATATAAGTTTTTAAATTTTTGAAAAATACTCAAATGATCTTATTTTTTTAATTCACTGCCTTCAATTTCAATACATTGTCCATAAAATTATTAATCTCATTTTTAACAGCGTCCAAATCTTTTGACTGCCATTTGGAGCAGATGACATGTGTACCTGCATTTGGAAATGCTTTTTTAACTTTCTGATCTGCCGGACTTCCCAACTGATCGAACATTTTCAGCATAGCAGCCACGGAAACGGTCTGATCCTGCTCCTTTTCATTTTTAAAGTAATAGCCCAAAAAAACAGGCTTTTTAACGGCCGCAAAGATTTCTTTGTTCATTGTCTGTTCCACAAGTTGTTTAACGGCAATAATGCCCTCTACCCGATATTTCGAGGTCCAGTACTGTTTGACACTGTCGTTTTCAGGAGTCCAACTTCGATATTTCCCGCCCATAAAGAAGCGCCCGATCTGTAAGCCCCAGGGTCCTGTGAGGACAAAAGAATTGGGATCTGCCAATGCAATATTTGGCGACAGCAGAATATTGGCCACAATTTCAGGATCTTTGGCCGATAGGTAAAGTGCAAGCGTTCCTCCGGTAGAGCAGCTCAATAAAATGACTTTTTCACCTATAGCTTTACCAATGGCAATGGCCTCTTTGGCCGATTCAACCATATCTCTGGCTGTTAAAGTTGTAAAAGCTTCCAGGTCATCAATGCCATGTCCTTTCATACGCTCGAGATAGAGATTGCAGCCATATCTCGCGGCCAATTCTCGGTGCAGAGGCTCTGCTTCCATAGGGCCGGCCGAGAATCCGTGGAGGTAAACAATGCTATAAGCTGTTTTCTGTTTAGAGGAATCGGCCCAGATAATGCGTGCTTCATTGTTTTTCTTCAATCCGGGCGCTTTGTCAGCGGAAGGAAGGGTTTCAACGGCTTTCAGTGGATTGTTGCTGATTTCTACCCTTGCCGGACGTGGACCCAACAGATAGACAGAAGCCAAAATCACAAAAAGAATGGAGAGCACAATGCCAGTCCATTTTAAGATATTAAAAACTTTTTTCATGGCCTTTTGTTAACGAAAAGGCCTCCGACAGCACTGTATCGGAGGTCTAAAATATTTTTTTTGAAAGATTCATGACTTCAATAACCTAAAACAAACTTTGAATCAGTGAATCGATGCTAACGCCTTCAGCTTCAGCTTTATAATTGCGTACAACACGGTGACGGAGAACAAATGGTGCAACAGCCTGTACATCCTCTTTATCGGGAGAATATTTGCCGTTGATCGCTGCATGGCATTTGGCACCCAAAACCAGGAACTGTGAAGCACGCGGACCTGCTCCCCAGGAAATGTAATTGTTTACTTTGTCTGTTGCCATTCCGGTACCCGGACGTGTTTTATTGGTAAGTCCAACTGCATATTCCAATACGTTGTCTGCAATATGAATCTTGCGGACAAGTCTCTGGAAAAACATAATTTCATCTCCGTTCAAAATAGATTGCAGATCAACTTTTTGACCCGATGTGGTATTTTTTACAATTTCAACTTCCTGCTGATAGGTCGGATAATCGAGAAAAATATTGAACATAAAACGGTCTAGCTGCGCCTCGGGCAGGGGATAGGTACCCTCCTGTTCGATCGGGTTTTGAGTGGCTAATACCAAAAAAGGCTTTGGCAGCATGTGGTTGACACCCGCAACTGTTACCGAACGTTCCTGCATTGCCTCCAAAAGTGCCGCCTGTGTTTTTGGCGGAGTACGGTTAATTTCATCTGCCAATAGTATATTGGTAAAGATAGGACCGCGGGCAAAGACAAAGTGCCGGTTTTCATCCATAACCTCAGAACCGGTAATGTCCGAAGGCATAAGATCCGGAGTGAACTGAATCCGTTTGAAATCCAGATCCAAAGCTTTTGATATTGTATTTACCAACAAAGTTTTGGCCAATCCCGGTACACCCACCAAAAGGCTGTGACCATCGCAAAACAGTGAAATCAGGACAGATTTTACTACATCCTGTTGACCCACAATAACTTTACCGATTTCCTGGCGAAGCTTGCGGTAGGATTCTGCCAAGCCGTCTACAGCTTCTACGTCGTCTTTAAAATGTAACATATTTTTATAGTATCTTAATTGCGAATGTACTTCCCTAAGGATTCTTGTTTGGAAAGTTAAATATAAACAGTTTTATCTGCAAATGTCAAGAAATATCCTGTTAAATATTCCCTAAGACCTCAATTAAAAATAACTGCAAAGGTCATTCCGATGCAGTTATCTTCATAATTTTATTTGTTATCCTAAAATTTCTATTGTCAATTTATTTCAATTTTAAGGTTTCATCATCCATCTTCCCAACATAGGGCAATGTGATTTTCCTTCCTGGTCAATCAAATATTTTGAATAATCGCCCAATTGGTTGAACTTGATTTCCACATAGTTGCGCGGTATTTTCTTGTCTACCCAATCGCGGATATGTTTAGATTTTTTCTCCTCCACTGCAGCCTGCTGAATGCGGGAATAGTCATCGTTCATATTGGCCACATGCGGAGTGGTTTTGTTGCGCAGTTTTACGATTTTATAAATAGATTCACCGTAAGGTGAGCTGAATTCAATTGGATCAGAAATTTCGCCCAATTTCAATTTGTCAATAGCAAAATATACTTCTGGGTCCAGTTCTCCCAATTCCCAATAAGCCTCACCTGAGGTTGGATTTGTCATAATACCAGCTCTGGTTTTGCTGTATTCTTCCTCTGAAAATTTCTGTACTGCCCGATCGAAAGTAAATGAGTCGATAAGAATGAGCGTACGGAGACTGTCTATGTATTTTTTTGCTGCAATCTGATCATAATCTGTCAGTTCTGCTTTTATTAGTATGTGTCGGGTAGAAATATTATTACCCAATCGTTCTAGGAGTTGAATAACGTGATAACCGAATTCTGATTTCACCACCTGCGAAATTTCCATTTTGTCCAATGAATATGCGGCCGCTTCAAACTCGGGCACGAAACTGCCTCGACTTGTGATACCCAAATCACCGCCTCTTACGGCAGTACCTTTGTCATCAGAAAATTTCTTGGCGAGTTCTGCAAAATCTGCTCCTTCTATAATTTGTCTGCGCAGATCCTCGGCTTTTTCGCGGGCTCTTTTATCTTCCTCGGCATTTACTTTTGGTTTTACAACAATTTCTCCCAATTCAACTTCCGAATTAAAATAAGGAAGGCTGTCTTTTGGAATGCGTTCAAAAAATTCTTTCACTTCTTTTGGTGTCACGCTGACAGACTGCATGATCTGCTGAGACATTTTCTGAATCACCAATTGTTTGCGCATATCGTCGCGCATTTCATCTTTTACTTCTTCAGAAGTGCGGCCATAGTAGAGTTTGAATTGCTCCGGGTCATTGTTCATGTAGCGCAGAATCTCACGTATGCGAGAATCCAGCTGAGTTTCAACCTCAGATTCATTGGCCATGACCGAGTCTTTTTCGGCTTCACTCAGGATAAGTGCATTTGAAAGCAGCTGATCAAAGATGATACAGCGGGCATTTTCGGGCATTTTACCGCCACTTTGCGATTCCATGAGTTTGTGCTGCGCCTCAATGTCGGATATAAGTATAACTTCCTGTCCTACAATAGCTGCTACGCGGTCAATCTGAGTCTGAGAAAACCCTGATTGATAAATAAAAACTAAGGCTAATATGCTGAGTATTCTGTTCATAAAAAATTAAAAAAATAATAAGATCGGCAAGTCAATAATTCAAACGAGACAGGCCATATAAAAGTAAGTAAAATCAAAACTTTTCAAACACTTTTCCACTTTTGCCTTTTTCTGTAGCAGTTTTACGCAATTTCTGTAAAATTTCATTGCGACGCTGATGCAGCACAATTTTGAAGATTTCATCCTGAACCTGAGTGAGTGGAACAGGATTATTTCGGTCGCGAATCTCGTAAACCCGGAAAAGATAGATGTATTCGTCATCGGTACGGTCATAACTTCTATCAGGCTGAAGTTTTGAAGGATCTACCATTTTTTCGGGAAGCATTTCCCCAATTTTATCAAGAATGACCCACTGATCACTATCCAATACAAAGTTGATGCCTTCTTTGCTCAAACAGTACTGTTTAACTTTTTCAAAATCAGCTTTGTTCTCTGATTTGAACCAATTGCGAAGATTATCAATATCGGGAAGAGAGCGCTTTGCTTTTATAAAATGGCAGCGCACCCAATTATGCCCCGAAATGTACTGATCCTGATTTTCTTTGTAATATTCTGCCAATTGAACTGCGGTCACAACGGTGTCCAATTCGCTGTCAACAAGCTGTTGTTCGTATGCTGCGATTGTTAGGGAATTTCGGTAAGATTCTACCAGGCGCTCTATTTTTGCAGATTCTTTTGAATTTAATTTTTTATTTGCCATATCCAAAACCAACTGATCTACAGCCCATTTATCTATATACAGCTGTACCTGTCTCGCGCTGTCTTCGGCCGAAAGGCCATTGCCCAAACCTTCAATGTCGCTACGGTTAAGATAGCTGCTGTTGACTCTCGCCACCGGATTATTGTCCTTTGGTTTCGCATTGTTTTTACAGCTGTTCAGTAATAAAAACAATGGAATTATTACTGATAAAGCAGTTCCGAGAGTGTATAAAATGCGGTTCATAAACGATGCAGACTGTGTGCAGAAAAGGTAAGGCATTAAGAAAATCAACTGTAAAAATAAGAATTATAATCCATAAGGCGGTAATTCTAACTTTTTTTTAAACAGTGGCTTCCTTGGTCAGTTTTTGGAAGATATCTTCAATTGTTGAAATCTCGCGGTGCATTTCCAAAAGTGGAATATTTTTCTCGACAGCAAAGCGGAAAATATCGGGACGAATATCGTCATCGAAGGAGGTTATTAGCTGAAAGCTATTGTTGTTGAGTGCTTTTACTGTATTTACCCCTTTAATTTTCTGAAGTGCAGAAGCCTGCACATTTCCTTGAAATTCAACAGTTACAATTACTTCACCGGCTACTTTTCTGCGCAAATCTTCAATGCTGTCATTTGCCACCAGTTTTCCTTTATTAATAATGATCACACGGTCGCAGAGTGCCTGAACCTCCTGCATGATGTGCGAGGAGAAAATCACCGTTTTTTCTTTTCCCAATTCCCGGATAAGATTGCGGATATCCACCAGCTGATTGGGGTCGAGGCCCGAAGTCGGTTCATCCAGAATCAAAACTTCCGGATTGTGCAGCATTGCCTGAGCAAGGCCCACGCGCTGTTTGTATCCGCGAGAAAGCGCATTGATGATTTTATGTCGCTCGGGCAAAAGTCCGGTGCGCTCAATCATTTCATCCACTATCGCTTTTTTAT
The DNA here is from genome assembly GCA_044349855.1 of Saprospira sp. Lineage (GTDB taxonomy): Bacteria > Bacteroidota > Bacteroidia > Chitinophagales > Saprospiraceae > Saprospira. The sequence goes on along the minus strand of JBIKQC010000047.1, from coordinate 8,405 downwards.
TGGCAACCTTATGCAGCCCTGCTATAAAAAGCAGATATTCCTGAACATACATGTCCCGGTAGAGCGGGTTATTTTCCGGCAGATAGCCAATTTTTTTCCGCACTTCCATCGGTTCTTTTTCCACATCAAATCCACAGACAGAGGCCTTTCCGGAGCTTTGCGGTATGAAACAGGTGAGCATCTTCATCGTCGTACTTTTACCGGCACCGTTTGGTCCCAAAAAGCCGAGAATTTGCCCCTTTTTTGCTTCAAAACTGATATTATCGACGGCATGTTGTGTGCCGTATATTTTAGTAAGATTTTCTACTATTACTGACATATTCTCTGAATGTGCTGATTATATTTTATTCAAAATGCTTTTTCTGAAACGATGTTTGTCGGGGCTGTCGTCGAGATCAATAGCTTCATCCATACAGGCAACCGCTTCATGGAACTGACCCATTTCATCCAGAATTTCAGCCTTGGTATAATAGGCTATTGCATATTGTTCATTTTCTTTCAGGGCAAGGTTTATACTTTCAAGGGCTTCCTGTAAACGGTTCAATCGGAACAGATAGTATGCTTTGTTGTTCAAAATACCCGGAACATCGATAATAAGAATTGATGTTGCTTTTTCACGGAATTCTCCAATCATATCCAATGCTCTGTTCAGTGCCGCCACTGCATTCTCAAAATCTTCACGGTCAGCAAATTCTGCAGACTGATCCAATTGTTCATTGATCTCTTCGAGCGTCGGACCTTCGTAGCCTTCGGGTTCTTCTTCTTCAAGGGCCAATCCTTTTCTTTCTGCAATATTAATGGCAATTGTTTCTGCCAAATAGTCGGTCAGTTCACTGTAATCACCTTCGTTGGCCTGCATGACTTCCAATGTAATAGGAATAAGCACCAGGCTGTTGTTTTCTTCACTCAGGGTCTCGTAGATCAGGCCTTCCAGCTCATCAATTGCCTTTTTGACATCAGCGCTGAATGGGTTTTCATAGGCCTTTTGTTTCATAAAAGCCCTACAGATTTCACGGGTAGTTTCGTAGAAAACTTGACGGTCAATGTCCCCGTTTTTTTCGAGCAATTTCAGCGACTCAGCAAGATGAGCTGCTTTTTCGAGCAGGGCATTAATTTCGGGGTCCTTGAGATTTTTCAGATATTGCATATTGTAAATATATTGTACTTAACTGCAAAATTACACAAGTTCGTTGTCAATAAATAATAGTTGGCAATTTTTCCTGCTATCGAGTTATTCCGAACTTACTTTTTATCCAACACTTCACGCAATTCTTCATTTATTAATTCACTTACCTGTTCTGCTTCATGATAGGGCATAAAATGATTGCCCCCTTTTACTATTTTTTTGGGCTCTTTGAGCAGATGTGCCGGAAACATGAGGTCGCGGCTGCCATGAATGCTGACTATTTTTAGGCCTTCTATCGGTTTTTTTGGTCGCCACCATGATACAGTGCGGGTTGCCCAACGGTAATAGCGGTTACTGAATCGTTTTACCATTTGCCAGAGCAGTTTTCGTGATTCCCTGTTTTTAAAACCAAACAAAAAGGCCCAAAAGGGCATTGTGAGCCAGGTTAAAAATTTGGATACCAGCCAGAAAATGGGCATCCAAAAAAACAATTTCATCAAAAAAGGCTTTTCAAGATGCGATTTGATACTCGAAATCACGATCACGAGTCGGGGCTTTTCCACCAGACGGGCCAATTCCTGCGACATGACAGCTCCAAAACTGTGGCCAATAAAAACCAGTTCTTCTTTTCGATGCTCAGGCGCTATCTGCTCCAGCATGCGGGCTGCATAGGATTCTATGGATTCGAAAGGTCCTGCTGGATCGATCCAATCGAGATGATTGACCTCAACTCTTTCATCCAATTTCAAGTTTTGAAAAGTTCTACTATCGAAACCCAGTCCGGCAAGCATGTAAACAATCATAAAAGTAATGGTGCAGATATGTTATGATTGCAAATGTATGGAAAAGTCTTCTAAAGTCAAAAGCCTCCTTACCAGTGGCAAGGAGACTTTTGACTTTATTGTTGCGCTTTGCTCAGATTCAAAAATTACATCGTCAACAACTTGCGAATTTCGGTTTCTGTTTTTACAGAAGCAGGCTGCATCACAAATCGAAGGGTTTTGCCTTCTGCTTTTGGTGCAGGATTAGCGACAAGCAGGCTACCATCTGTACCGATTGCCCAAAGTTGAACATGCACATTTCCGGCGTCAAAATGCAGGGAAGCTCTTTCAGAACTGGAATAGAACAACTGTCTGTCATTATCCGCCACAAATACTTCTACCAGAGCAACTTTATTTCCTTTTGTATCTCGGTACTCGGGTTTGACAGTTTCAATCTGATCCATATTGAATTTGTTGGCCGCAGACCAAAGACCGAACTGTTTTACTGCAAAACGGCTGATGATCGATTTGACAGGAGCTATATCTGAAGTATTGCTATTGACATGGGCAAATCGGCCTTCCCCCTGTTCCCAGGCAGCCAATTCATTGTTGACAATTTCTTCTCTTTTTGCTTCAGCAGCCTTGTAGGCAAGGAGCGATTTGTCGTAATCGGCCTTTGTTTTTTGCGTGTAAGGAATCAGCGGAAAGGCTTCGAAACGGACTTCTTTGCGGCCCTGATTTTTGCTGGCCTCATTGGGAATCATCACGATTTCATATTTCATTTCGCTGAGGCGTTTTACCTGCATATCGCTCCATCCTTCCTCCGGAAGCGGTGACACAATTGATTTTGCGGCGACCCACTCTACATTTTCATACTGTGCAAATTCCGGAAAATCCTTGCTGTTGAAATCCAATCCCAAAGCAATCATACCCTTAGGTGTTCCTTTTGAGGGTTCAAAAGGTTTCACAGGTTTGCTGTATTTTTTTTGAAGTTCAGCCAGAAAAGCTGATTTGCTTTTCAACGAACCGTCATTTTTGATTACAGTATCCATCGGGTTTTCCAACAGGCCGCTTTCGCTGATGATTTCCACTTTTACGGTGCTGCCCTCTGTCCAATTTTTTTCCTGCGCGGTGAAAGCATAGCTTTTAAGATCTTCAAGAGGCAGGTTGGCAGAAACGGTAGCTCTAAGTTCCATCTGCAGTTCTTTATCTTTGCCGATGTAAACAGGTTCGCCGTCTTTGAAACCCTGAATCTGCATCAGACCGGCACTCTGCAATGTTTGAGCTCCGTCCGATTGCGGCACACCTGCCAAGAACATATCTACAGGATCATCGAATTGGCGGTATTGAATGTCTACTTTTCCGGCTACCGGCTGTCCTTTTTTATCTACAAAAGCGGAGGCAGGGACTACAATGACAGATCCTGAACTGTGATGTATGGTGTCGCCTTTGTCGGCATCCACTTCAAAATTGGCAAATTCTTTTTTAATGTCGGAAAATGGGCTTTTCAGCGCAAGAAGTCCTTCTGTTTCAGCATTGACGTTAAATAATCCCCGGACCGTGAAAATTAGGGCGATTGTAGCGGCCAAACCTAAAAGTCCTATGCCAATGTATTTAATCAGCGGTTTTGAAGGTCCGCTTTTTCCTGTTTGTGCGCCTCCTTCTTTATTAAACTGTTCCAGCAGGGCGTCGAAATTTTTATGTTTTCCGATGTCTTCCGAGCTCAGCTTTGGAGGATTTACTTTTATGTTGTAATTGTCTTTCATAAAAAGATATTATAAATGTAATGATTTGAAAATATTGGCAATGCCCAATTAATCATCACTTAGTTCTTTGAACAAATCTTTCAATTTCAGAATGATGCGATGTACTTTTACTTTTGCGTTATTCTCGGTCATGCCAAGAATGTCGCCGACTTCCTTGAAAGGCCGTTTTTCGAAAAATCGCAGTTCGATCATCTGAATTTCATCCGGTTTCAATTTTTTTAAAACTTTTTCGAGTCGGACAATATTGATTTCCAGTTCCACTTTGTCGTCCATTTCATCCTTAATGGTATTAACATAATTGTCTTCCAGTGTGACAACTCTGCTCTTGTTGCTTTTTCTGAAATACTGTTTAATTTCGTTGGATGCAATGGTATATAACCATGCGGAAAAGGGTACGCCTTTGTAGGAATACTTGGACAGGTTCTGCATCGCTTTTATGAAAGTCTGTGCGCAGAGGTCTGCACAAAGATCTTCATCGGCAGTACGCTGATAAATGAATCGGAAAATCTGTTCGTAATATCGATTATAAAGGACACCAAAACGCGATGGGTTAGTCTGGGCCGCCTGTATAAGCGTCCATTCTTCCTCAATGGCCTGTTGGGTCAGTGTATATTTAGATGTAGCCATGCCGGAGTATCTGATTTCTAAGTTAGCTTGACGTACCAATATTACGGAAATTAAGATGTTTACAAAAATTTATAAGCAAAATTGTCAGTATTCTTCAAAATATTGGAAACTTGAAATTGTTTGCAACTCTCCTTTTTCTGTGATAATTTTATCCAAAAGCCCGTTTGGGTTGTATCTGTAATAAACAATTTTATCGGTAAAAGGCTGTTTGTCTTCATATTTTGTGTGGTTTTCCTGCACCAGCAGATCATCTTCATAGATATAAATAACCTCTGCTATCAACAGATTTTCTCCGTCTTTGATTTTGGTGTTAATCGGTAAACCTTTGTCATTATACTGTGTCCGTTCCGATCTTTGAAGATCATGCATGTTTTTATAAAAACGTTTTGTCTTTGAGTCACCGCTGTACGCTATTAATACCAACAGCATATCCTCTTCGGCCATTTCTAAAGTCTCCACTTTTCTGGGCTCTCCATGTGCTGTGATATTTAGGCGAATCAGTCGGTTTTCTTTGTCGAACATATAGTCGTAAAGCAGTCTGAATGATTTGTCATGATGAAACAGCTTTACTTTCTGATACGGAATTGTGTCTTTATAAGCAAAATTATAACTGTTGTCAATGACTTCGTTCATCAGGGTATCGAATCGTATGATATCAATTGCCGAGACATTTTTACCAATATAATAGTACTGCAGAGCCGATAATTTCTCATTTTCCGGAGTATAAACCGAACTTCGTTCCAAGATGCCTCCTGGCATCAGGTATCGCTCGCGCTGATACATGAATGTTTGATTGGCCCAGGGTAAACCGGGTTCATCTCCTTCAGACTTTTTATATTCCTCATGCCAAACAGTAACCAACTGATAGTTGAGCTTGCCTACTGCTTCTGTCGAGAAAGGCAGTTCGGGAAAGACCTCATGAAAATTTGGTCGGGCAAACTGTGCCATAATCGGTTGGACTGCGAGCAGGACAAAGACGCTTAGGTTAAAAGCGGTAATCTTCATATTCTTTGGGTTTTATTTTTGTCGGAATCATTGCAATCCAATTGCCGAATTTATAAGCAGCACGTTTTCCTTCCATGGTCAGCGCCGCATTCCATCGGGTTTTATCCAGCTTATGAATAAGCTGATCTACCAGAGCGCGGTCATTTGTATCGTAGATATTTATTTCGGATACAAAACCCCATTCATCGATATTAAAACTGAAGACCACATAAGCACCTGTTTTTGGCGCTTTACGCCAATAGGCAAAGGGTTCAAGCTGCATCAGATCCAATAGTCCGTCCTTGTCAGAATAGAGAGTTGGCTTCGTTTTGTAACTTAAAGTTTCCTTTTCGGGCTTTGTTTCTTCTGTTTTATTCTCAGTGACAATTAGCGGAGGAGCGATAACAGGTTGAACAGTATTAGATTTGCGAACAACAAAGATCTTTATGTCTTTCTGTGCGTAAAGTGTAGAATCTGACCCATCAAGCGGCTGTCCCTGCAGCAGGATGCAATAAAACAAACAAAAAATCGGTAGTAGAAGTCGTCTGATCATAAGTAAAATAAGGTATTTTTTTGGAGTACAAAAGCCCCCCTGATAACGCGCGCAGATATCATACCATTTTAATCGTCCGTACATTTTTTTCCTGACTCACGTGCAGTAAAACGGGCATTTTGCCTTCTTCTGCATTATATAATACGGAACTTACAAAAAGTTACAGTTGTTTTAAAATTTTATTTCGCAGGCGCCCGCATAGATTTGACAACTTTATAAAAGTTGTCAAATCTTGTGCGCGCGCAACCTGCGCAGGGCCGGGATGAGCAGCAGGGTACTGACCACTGTAATAATCGATCCCAATAAAAATGCTGCTCCCGGAAAATAAAACGGCGATTTGTCATTTGTAAAAAAGGAAAAAAGATTGGTCATTACCGGCGGACCGATAATACTGGAAAGGCTGATAAGACCTGTCAAAGCACCCTGAATTTCACCCTGTTCATTATCGGGAACTTTGTTGGAAATAAGACTCTGTACGGCCGGTTCGCAGATGCCGCCCAAAATGTATGGCACCATGAAGAGGTACATCATCCAGGATGATGAAGCAAAGGCAAACATAAGATTGCCAAATCCCATGAGTACCGAACTGATGAGAATGGCCCTGTAAATCCCAAATCGCCGGATGACCCTTTCTATCATAAAGCCATTAACAATAACGACCATGACACCGATTACCCCCAATGAAATGCCGATCTGAGATTCGGACCAGTTGAATCGTTCAATATTGAAAAAAGACCAGGTGCTTTGCACCGCATGTCCCGATAAATAAAAGAGGAAGAAAGCAAACATCAGCATCTGAAGCTCAGGATATTTTCGCAGGTGTAGGATGGTTCCCAAGGGATTGGCCCTGCGGATGTCAAATTTTCTTCTTTTATCTTTTGCTAATGATTCCGGAACAAATAAAAGTCCGAAAAGGCAGTTGATAAGCGAAACGCCAGCCGCCACAAAAAAGGGAACCCTGTTGCCGAATTCACCCAAAACTCCACCCAAAAAGGGCCCAATGATAAATCCCACGCCAAAAGCCACACCTATAAGCCCAAAATTACGGGCCTTATTTTCTGAAGTACTGATATCGGCTATATAAGCAGTGCCTGTAGAATAACTGGCACCCAAAATTCCGGCAATAATCCGACCCACAAAAAACCACAGAATATTTGGCGCAAAGGCCAAAAAAAGATAATCGAGCGTAAACCCGAAAAGGGAAGCAACTAGGACGCGTTTTCTGCCAAACTGATCGCTGAGTCCGCCCATTACCGGAGCAAAAATAAATTCGAAAAATGCATAAAAAAACATCATCCAACCCCCGTAGACAGAAGCCATACTGACATCACCCCCCGTCATTTCACCAATGAGTGAAGGCAATACAGGCAGAATGATACCCAAACCGATAACATCGATGAGAATTGCCGTAAAAATAAAGGATAGCGCTACGTTCTGATTTTGCATTTTTCTATTAATAATTTGAGCACAAAGATAGAAAAAGCATTGTCCGATTTTCCGCTTGGCATTTCAATTAATAAAACTGTTCCCAAATAAGATTTTCAAAGTTCATTTTTTCTATCTTGCATTTAATATAGAACTGCAGATTATTGAGCATCAAATTATCTGAATAGAATGATACAATTAGAAACAATTGCCGAATTTGAAGTTATGCTGACGCATAAAAGGCATTGGAAAAATATAGCAGTACAAGGATTGGATCTCAGTGGATTTACCGTTCAAATTATGCAGACGCTTTTTACTGATTGCATATTTTTGGGTTGTGAATTGAGCCCTGAGGCCGATTATTACCTGCTGCACAGCGATAATGCGCTCTTTCCCAGGCTGAAGGTGCCATTCAATATGTATCTCAATCGGTTGTACACAAAGGACGACCTCTACTATGGCTTTGATTATAGGAATCCGGCCACCTACAGCAAGACGCTGGACTTTACTGTTTATCGGCATTTTATGGATAATGGCAAAGGGGAGCCTTCTTCCATACAGGTGACATTGGCCCAACGTATGCATGATCACGCAATCAGCGATGCTCTGAGCGGATTTATATCGAAAATTGCCTCTCCCCAACGGGTTGTAGCTGTGATGGGCGGCCACGGAATGCCTCGTGCGTCGACCGATTACAGACAGATTGCCTATATCTCCAAAAAACTTTGCGAGGAAAACTTTCTCATGATTTCAGGCGGCGGGCCTGGTGCTATGGAGGCTACGCATCTCGGTGCCTGGTTTGCCGACAGGCCACTAAGTGATTTGGAAATGGCTTTTGAAATATTGGCAGAGGCTCCTATTTATAAACATGAACTTTGGCTGTCCAAAGCTTTTGAGGTGATTGAGCGCTTTCCGCGAATTTCAAAATACGACAGCTTGGGCATACCGACCTGGTTATACGGCCACGAACCGCCAACTCCTTTTGCCTCCCTTATTGCCAAGTATTTTGCCAATTCGGTGCGGGAAGAAGGGCTTTTGGCAATCGCAAAAGGCGGTGTCATCTATGCTCCGGGTTCGGCCGGAACCATTCAGGAAATCTTTCAGGATGCGACCCAAAATCACTATCTCAGCTTCGATGTTTCCAGTCCGATGGTTTTTATGAA
>JBIKQC010000046.1:0-15129 GCA_044349855.1 Saprospira sp. | reverse complement strand
TGGAATAGTTATCCGATATGAATCACAGACCGGAAATAGATAAATACATTGAGCAAGCTGCTGAATTTGCCAAACCAATCCTGAACCATCTTCGTGCATTGGTACATCAGGCCTGCCCGGATGTGACGGAGGGTATTAAATGGAGTTTTCCAAATTTTGAATATAAGGGACAGATTCTCTGCTCAATGGCTTCCTTCCATAAACATTGCAGCTTTGGTTTTTGGCTGGGTGCCGAAATGCCCGATCCAGATAATATTTTGGAACAGGTGGGTCAGACTGCAATGGGCTATTTGGGAAAAATTATTTCGGTGGAACAGCTTCCTTCCGATGAAATACTGATAAAATATATTCGGGAGGCCATGTCTATGGTAGATAGAGGCGTGAAAAAATCTAAAGTTAAATCGGAAAATAGCATTAAAAAGGTCGCTAGAGAATTAGAAATTCCTCAGTTTCTGTTGGATGCTTTGGAGCAAAATCATGCGGCAAAGGCTACTTTCGAAAAATTCAGTAATTCCTGCAAAAAAGAATATATAGAATGGCTGGTTGAGGCCAAAACAGAAACCACCCGTCAAAAACGACTGGCCGAAGCATTACTTTGGATGAGTGAGGGTAAAATTAGGAATTGGAAATATGTGAAATGATTTGAAAATACTAAATCAATTCTAAAGACGGGTTCGCTTCGCGGATTCTTCACTGCGTCTAGCCTAGGGTTCGGTTTCTTCTAACTTACAATCGCACTGTATACCTTTGTAAATTTAGACAATAATATAAATCAAGCAATTGGCAAAATAAACTACTCCCGACCGCTTTTATGAAGCGGTGCAAGTCAGATGAAATTGAGCATAAAAAGAATCAAAAAAAGGAGCTGTACAATTGCACAGCTCCTTTTTTAATAAAATTTAAGAGGAAAATTAGTCCTGAATCATCAATTTGTGACTGATACGGGTTTTTCCGCTTTCGATATTTACGAAGTAAACACCGGCTGAAAGATCGCGAATGTTGATGTGCTCAAGGTTTTTACCTGAAATCAGGTTCAACTGTTGGCTAGGCATTACATTCTGTCCCAACATATTGCTGATAGAAATTTGAGCCTCGCCACTAAATGGAACTTCAATTTCGAGAATCACTTCACTGTTTCTGCCTGCAGGGTTAGGATAAATAGATGAGTTTTGGATAGTAGCATTTAATTCTTCAGTAGAGAGTGCCCAATTTGCTGTATTAAATATTGCAGGAGCACTCACGTTGTTAGAATTTCTACAAACATCATAACGTGTGATAGCTTCAACAGACCAACGGAATTCCTGATTGGCTGCTAATGTAACCCAAGCTTCTGTACCGAAAACTACCTTTTCGGTAACTGTAGAAACAACAATAGAACCGTTGCTGATAGTTCTTTCTATTTTGAGCAAATACATACCATGGTTGTTATTGTCAGTCCAGGTAAAGTGAACAGGCTCGCTTGTATAAGGAGCTAAAGCACCTTGGGAAGGCCAAGTCAAAGTTGGAGCACCGATAGCCAAAAGTGGAGAAGGAGCAGCAACAGATTGGTTGTAACGACGAATAACATCTAATTTCATAGCCTCTTTCTGGTTAGATGTAAACATTTTACCGGAAGGGGTTGCCGCATTGGTACAGAAGAAATAACTCATAAAATTAATTGGATTTGCAGAATTGTCTACAACTACAAGTACACTGTCAGAGTCGTACCAATCGCTTGGCATATTACAGCCACCACCGCCTGAAGCATAATCTGGAGGAGTGTCACAGAACCCATCAGCTGCATATTGGCAGTTTTCACTGGATGTGCCGCGAGCAACTTTTTCAACAGGACGACCGTTTGTTCCCATCATAGGAGCTTTGCCGGAAGAAGCTGATTCAGTTGCATAGTCGGTGCCCTCCCAGCCATTAAAAGTATGCGCAAGGGTCAATAGGTGACCGACCTCATGTGAAAGTCCCCAACTGTAAATGTCGTTCCAAGTAAAAATCCAATCCCAATTTGGCGCATAATAAGCACCATATTGAGTACCTGCCTGTGCAGGACCGGCAACATAGATGTTAACGGCATTGTTTACACGATGAATTGAGCGTATGTAATCAGAGCTGTTAGGCTCATTCACATACATCTGATTGCTGTTGAAACGGTTAATGTTTACCAAATAGAACTGAATGTTCTGATCGGCGTAGTTTTCATTAAAGTAGCACATTTCACGAAGTACCCAAGCATCAGATTGTTGACCTGTACCATCAGCTTTAGCACACATGTGAAATACTACGGGTACCCATAATGTACTGTCATTTGTTGTGCGTGTAGCAAGTGCTAAATCAAATGCCGCCAGTAAATCGGATTTGTTTCTTCGGTTTTCGAACATACGCTCTTTGATCAGTTCTTGATCTGCAAGAGTTGTAGCGCAACCGGGGTGGTTAAGATGCTGCGCAGTAGCAATTTGTGGACTAATCCACATAGCTGCCAATGCCCAAAATAGAGTAATGCGATTGATCATAACTAAAAGTAGGATTATATTTAAATAATAACAAACGTGATAAAAGTTAGAATTAGAATTTAATAAAACGAAATTTAAATAAATAACATATTCATTTACAGTTAAATTATAATTGGCTGAAAATTATAACATTTAAGAACAATAGATTAATTTTAAGTAAAATTTTAAACGCTTCTGAAGCACCAAATTACTAAAAAAATCGGAAATATTAATCTTAAGATAGTTTTTTTTAGACTTTTTAAGAAAATGCTGAATTATAAATTTTGATATTATGATGTTTAACAAAATAAAGTTTTCATTGTTTAACTAAGCTGAAAAAATAAAACATCAGATTTTTTTTGTTTGAGTTATTGCAATGTTTAGAAGTATATAATGCTCGCGGATATTTTTTTAAAAAAAATCACCCTTAGCTTCTTTGTTAGAATAAAAATTGGCAATTTTGGTACGAAATCAAATAGATTTTAAGTTATCGTAGTAATAACTATCTGATATTTGATTTTAGATTAGCTCAATATACTCAAAATATTTTTTAATTCATTGAATAAAACATCTTAATAAGATTATGAGAAAAGTAACCGTAGTTGGGGCCGGAAATGTAGGAGCTACCGTAGCTGATGTGCTTGCTCACGACAATATTGTTAACGAAATAGTACTTCTTGACCTCAAAGGGGAGATGGCGCAAGGAAAGGCTTTAGATATTTATCAGCAGGCCCCTATTGGCGAATACAGCACGAGAGTTATAGGTACTGCTGATTATAAAGATACAGCAAATTCTGACATCGTTGTCATTACTGCAGGACTTCCCCGTAAACCGGGTATGAGCCGTGATGACTTAATTGCGATTAATGCCAAAATTGTAAATACAGTGACAGAGTCTATTCTTCAGTATTCAGAAAATCCAATCATTATTGTGGTTTCCAATCCTTTAGATGTCATGACTTATGCTGCGTTCAAAAAATCAGGACTTGCACCAAACCGCGTTATTGGTATGGCTGGTATTTTGGATACTGCCCGTTACCGTGCTTTCCTTTCTTTGGAATTGAATGTTTCTGTACGTGATATTCAGGCTGTTCTTATGGGCGGTCATGGCGATACAATGGTCCCGCTGCCACGCTATACAACTGTTGCAGGTATTCCGGTAACTGAACTTATTGCACAGGATAAGCTGGAAGCAATCATCAAACGTGCACAAAATGGCGGTGGTGAACTCGTTCAACTCATGGGTACTTCAGCATGGTATGCACCCGGAGCAGCTGCAGCACAAATGGTTTCTGCTATCGTTCGCGATGAGCAGCGCGTTTTCCCTTGCTGTGCGTGGTTGACTGGTCAGTACGGCATCAATGATCTTTGCCTCGGCGTTCCGGTTAAGTTGGGCCGTAATGGTATTGAACAGGTTATTGAACTTCAACTGAACGAAGGTGAAATGGCTTTGCTGCACAAATCAGCAGAAGCAGTTCGTGAAGTAGTAAATGTTTACAATTCACTGCCTGTCGAATAACCAAAGCTTTGGTTCCTGAAATAATATCAGCCTTCTCCGCCATTCGGAGGAGGCTTTTTTTATATCCCGTAAATAAAAGTGGAGTTGATATTATTAATAATAGGATGGAACTAGAATTGTAAATTTCCGGTTATACATTTTTTCTTATCTAAATCTGTATTCCCTATGAGCTTACTAAAACTAAAAACCCGACTCGATAACCCTTATTTTCTACAGGGTTCCAACAAAAATGAAATTTATCTCTATGCCGAATTGAAGGCGTCAAAAGTAGAGTCCCAAAATGAACGCATCCCATTAAATATCAGTTTGGTAATTGATCGAAGCGGTTCAATGGAAGGTGACAAACTCAACTATGTTAAAAAGGCTGTAGAATTTGTTGTTCAAAATCTTAATTCAGGCGATTATCTATCTATCATCCAATATGATGATACTGTGAATGTAGTCAGTCATTCAGCCTTTGTTACCAACAAAGAAACACTCCTTCGAAAAGTAAAAGCAATCGTTTCAGGTGGCATGACCAACCTCAGCGGTGGTATGCTAGAAGGTTACAACGAAGTAAAAACAACCCAAAAAAGCGGATTTGTAAATCGTGTGTTGCTGCTTTCCGACGGATTGGCCAATGTGGGAATATCAGATCCTACACAACTCAAAGAAATTGCCCGACGTCAATTTCAGGAAAATAAAATCGGCCTTTCTACCTTTGGTGTAGGTGCTGATTTTAATGAGGAACTCATGATGCACCTTTCTGAATATGGTGGTGCCAATTACTATTTTATAGAAATGCCCGATCAGATTCCGCAGATTTTTGCCAAAGAGTTGCAGGGACTGCTTTCTGTAGTAGCACAAAATACGGCTTTGGAAATTGAATTTCCTGAGGCTTTCGTTCAGGTGGACAAAGTCTATGGCTATCTTTTTCAGCAACAGGGAAATAAACTGACCATTAATTTCAATGATGTTTTCTCTGAAGAAGAAAAAGCAATTGTCGTTAAATTTAAAGTGACAAGTCCGATAACGCTGTCAAACAACTTTAAAGTAAGTCTGAAATATGATGATGTGGTAGAAACCCTTTCCAAAATTTCTCTGACAGAAAATCTGCATTTGATTCCTACTTCGGATAAAGCACTATACGAAGCCGCAATGGATAAAGAAACAGTTGAAAACGCTGTCTTCTTTACTTCGAATGATATGTTCCAGGAAGTAATGGCACTGGCAGACAGCAGAAATTTGACGGAGGCCAAAAGTAAACTGGAAAAGGCAATTGCTTATCTCAAGGCTTATGTGGAAATGTTCCCAAGTTCTGTACGCCTGTCAAATCAGCTGAAGCAGATGAATGATTACCTTATCAATATTCCAAATATGGATATGATGGAGAACGATGACTTCCGTATGGCACAGAAAATGTCAAAATCTACAAATTACATGATGCAGAAAAGAAAAATGTAAGCGCTGTTTCTCCAATAAAAAATCCCTACTGTCGTAATTGGCAGTAGGGATTTATTTTATATAAAAACAAAAGATCTAGTTTACAATCAGTTTTAATACCCGGCTATCTTTACCTGCGACCACCCGAACAAAATAACTGCCTGCAGCCCAATTTGATGTAGAAAACTGCTCCATATGTTGACCCTGAACATTGCTCAGCTGTTTTTGTAAAAGACTTCGTCCGAGATTATCAAATACTTCATATTGAAAATCAGCAAAATCAGCTGTCTGTACTTCCAAAAACTGAAGCCCGCTGCTGTTGGGATTAGGATAAAGCCTAAAAGACCATGTTAGATTTTCATCCAAATTGTCAACTGCGGTATTGTCATTATTTGCACTGAAAGTATAAGCTGCAGTTGCTACAAAGGCACCGGTGCCATTGGGTATACGGCTTAGAGAAACATCTGTGAGCTGAGCGCCATAAGTAACAGAATCGAGCACAGTGCCGTTATTGGCAGAGAGCATAATTTCCTCACCGCTTGCGGATAGCTTGAAATACGCATGCAGACCGCTTTGGAAACTGTCATTGTCGGCCCATACAATCATATAGCCGTTTGCAGCAATAGTTGTATCCGGGAATTGCCATTTTTGAGGATTGCCGAAGTTGTCTGACAAATAAAAGCCATTCAATGAAATTGGCTGAGCCGTATTGTTATAAATTTCGACCCAGTCATCAAATTCTCCATTCTGATCGGCAATTGCCGTGCTGTCTGCAGCCATAAACTCATTGATGACAAGATCTCCGGGATTCACTGTAGTTGCAGCCTGCAAAGAATAAAATTCATATTCCGCTCTTACAGGTGAAAACATTGCGGCATTAGCATTTTCAGCATAGATATAGTATTGTTTTTGTGGAGAATCCATTACTAAAAAAGCGCCATAAACGCCGTCTGAAGCAGCTCCGTCGCCATGTGTACCGTCATCGAACATAGGTTCATCCGTGAAAATATCATACAACGCTGCACGATGTCTGAGTCTCACATAATTGGTAGTACTCACTGTGGCAGTAATGGTTACAGTAGTACCGCTGAGTGGGGCAGAAGGTGCCTGAATATTTGAAATTGTCGGCGGAACAAAAGTAAGTTCCTGATGCTGAAGTAAGAAGGAATCTCTCGGCTCCATCAGTGCACTGAGTCCCCACATGCTTCCAAATGAGGTATTCAGATTTTGTTGGAACTGCTGATAAGTGTACAATTTATTTGGATCTGCACTTACATAACTGTTTATCAGTGTCTGCAGCTGCTGGCCGCGTGTTAGATACCAGCCATTGCTTACATTTTCGGCAAGCATAGTGCGCAGATGTGCAATGTAACTCTTTTTGTATCTAGGCACAGCGAGCAGGCGATAAAGCAGGGGTCTGTTTATCTGCGTGCTATTGTGAAGTGGGGTCAAAGTTTGAAGCTGTGCGAGATTGAGGCTGCCCTGTCCACCATTTACAAAATTTCCGAAAGTTTCATTTAAATCCCAAAGCAAAGTACTGAATTGCATGTTTTCATCGCGATAAACATAATAGTTATGTCCCGAACCGGTATAGCTGTCAAAATTACAGAAGATATTGTTATAAGCCAGCATCCATAGCGCACGGTCAACATCAAGTATTGATTCGATTGCTGCGACATTATTGTTTAATGTATTGGTGAGATTTTTAAGCTCGGTCCACCCAGTTGTATTTTGGTTTTCATATCTATTGTAAAAACAGGCAGTATCTGCGCCAAGATATTCCAATGTACTGCCGCCGGGATTGCATCCGGGAGTGGGGGGCATGCCCATAATAGGGTCACATTTGAAAAAAGCACCGTTTTTGCCGGCAAAATTATTACTGAGAAAAGTTTTATTGAGATCCTGAACATTGGTATAAACCCCATGCAAATTGCCGTTCACAAAAACATTGGCATAGTTGGACTCAACAGAAGGCATATATTTTCTGGCAATTTCATAACCCATCACCTCACGCACAAAGCTTGGGTCTTTAAATGCATTGTTCAGTTTTATACTGTTGTAGCCCTGATAATCCTGATTTTGGATAAAATCAAGTTTTACGGCAAATGAATTTTTTAGATTATTTGGATTGTAAGTACTGTTGCCTTTGTATTTTATACCAACATTGGTAAACGTTGTACCATTGATTGTCACGGAACTTGCAACGGAATAATCATCTCCGGCCTGAGCCATGGAATCAAGCAGAAAGTCCCAATCATTTCTTGAAAATACAATTCTGATGTCCTGAACGCTGTTCATGTCAAAAAGATTTTGACAATGTGCAGACATTGAAAGCAGCATTATTGTTAAGAAGTACAGATTTTTCATAGGATATTTAGTTTTGTTTTATAAATATAATTATTTATAGTTTTAACGGGATGATCTATGACTGAAAATATTCAGAAATAAACATTTAGTTGCAAAAAAAAGTAATTTTAGATGACATAGTCTTCGAAAAAATGTGCTGCAACTTAAACTGTTTATCTAAGTCTGAACCAGGGCACCAGCTGAGAAACCTTATTCATTAACTCAGCATATTTAGGGCGTTTTTTGATCATGCGCTCATCCATCATGGGAATACTGATAAAACGGAACATGGCATACATAGCCATAAAACCGGCTGCAGTCCAATAGATACTGCTGTCTGCAGAAATTGCCATAAAGAAAAGACCTGTCCAAAAAAGAATCTCTCCAAAATAGTTCGGATGCCTTGAAAAGTACCAGATTCCTGAATCGATAAAAGACAGCGGATTGTCTGCATTTTTCTTTTTGAAAGTACGAAGCTGTTCATCTGCTATCAATTCCATCAATATCCCGATGATTGATACTGAAAAACCAAGATAATCCATCCATCCCAAAGGGATTTCGTTTTCAGTACTCAATATAAAATAGAGCGGCATACAGCCCAGAAAAACCATGAGGGTAGGGAAAAGGTGTATCCCGGCAAGGTTTACAAATGGATAAAATATACCGGTTTTTTGACGAAGCATACCATATCGCCAATCCTCATGCGTGAGCCCAATCCAACCTCGGGCCCAGTTAAGTGTTAGCCTGACAGCCCAAAGCAACAGCGCCAAAAATGCCAGGATTTTTCGGCCGTCTTCCATGTCAAAACCGCTCAAACTCCACCAATAGAGGGCAATCGGAACAGGTGCAACACTCCAATAAGCATCGTATAGACTGGCATTTCTGAAAACGATTCCAACCAAAAATATAAAAACAGTAGCAATAATATCAATAATAAGCACACTGTATATTTGCCCCAATTCCTCGAAAAGAGCCAAACAAAGATAGGAACCAATAAAAGTAATCAGATAAACAATTCCGCAGATTAGCAGTGAACTGTTTTTGTTGAAACGGGAATTTATACCTAAGTGAGGATTCATATAATATTGATGATTGCTAAGCAGCTATGAAAAGTTAAACTAAAACCTGTGGTACTACAACATTGAATAAAAACAAAAGTACTAACTTTACTAATTATTTAACCAAAAACGGCTATTGTTTATGATCTCAGATTTTCGTTCCGATACTTTAACAAAACCAACGCCAGCAATGCTTCAGGCAATGTTTTCAGCAGAAGTAGGCGATGATGTTTTTGGAGAAGACCCCAGTATAACTGCACTTGAGGTAAAAGCAGCAGTGCTTTTCGGTAAAGAAGCAGCCCTGTTTTGCCCCAGTGGAACAATGGCCAATCAAATAGCCATAAAGGCACATACTTCATCGCCCGGTGAACTGATTTGCGATCAGCTCTCTCATGTTTATCTTTACGAAGTGGGCGGCATTGCTTTCCATTCCGGTCTTTCGGTTAGTCTAACAACTACTCCGTTGGGAATCATAACTCCGGAAGATATTCTTGCCCGTATCAATCCTGAAACAGATCTGCATAAACCCATTACAGAATTGGTCGTGTTGGAAAATACCTGTAATAAAGGAGGCGGATCCTGTTATGAATTGGAGCGGATGCAGGCAATTGGAAAAACCTGCAGGGAAAAGGGGTTGAAATTGCATCTGGACGGTGCACGAATCTTCAATGCTGCTGTAGCAAAAGGCTATAGCACAATAGAAATTGGGGCGGAGTTTAATTCCATCTCCATATGTCTGTCTAAGGGTTTGGGTGCCCCTGTTGGCTCTCTGCTCTTGGGAGAAACAGGATTTATACGCAGAGCCAAACGACTTAGAAAGCTCTTTGGCGGCGGTATGAGACAAGCAGGTTATTTGGCAGCAGCAGGTATTTATGCCTTGGATCATCATATCGACCGGTTGGCTGAAGATCACAGCAGAGCCCGTATTTTGGGTGCTGCACTTTCTGAACTGCATTATATTGAGGAAGTTTTTCCGGTGGAGACTAATATTGTAATTGCCCGACTGAATGCTTCCATCAATATTCCCGACTTTCTTAAAAATCTGGCTGAAATGGGCGTTAAAGCTGTTCCTTTTGGCCCTCAACTTATAAGATTTGTCACACATTTAGATGTGGATGACAGGCATATAGATTATGCGATTTCTGTGCTGAAAAAAATATAACAAAAAATCCTGAAGAAAGATTCTTCAGGATTTTTTGTTATAGTAAAGATGTTAGTAAAGATTAGAGCGTTTTTTTACTTGCAATCTTTAACACATTTACCCGTTTTGTCTATGTAATACCAGTCATGACCATTTTTATTAACCTTAGCCATGCCATCTTTGAATGGTTCGGCAAAGATAAATTGAAAGGGTATTACATTTTCCAGTTTTGTATTGATGAATCCCCATTTTGCATCCCCAATAGCCACGTTGGCCATACCCTCATTGAAAAACATCAGGTAAGGGTTCTGAGGGTAGAAACTCACAGACCAATAAGTTGGTTGGACAACCATTTCGCCTTTACGGTTTATGATGGCCCATTTTCCGCTGTCATCATCAAGCGCGGCTGCAAAACCTTCGCTGAAACTTGTGACATGAGTATATTTGGCTTCAACAATAACTTTGTTCTCGGCCACATCCAAAATTCCATATCTGCCTATGTTTTCGTTGTAAAATTTTACAGCGCCTTCAGAAACGTTGCCCAGTTCATAATAGTTACAGGGAATTACTTGTTCCCAATTTTTATTGACAATGCCCCATTTCCCATTTTTGATCACCGCTGCATAGCCTTCGTGAAAGCCCAAAAATGCATCGTAAAGTGCGCTGTCTTTTTTGGTAGATCCTTCGCAATTGACTTTAATATAGGTGAGGTTTCCAATATAATGTGAAGAGTTTCTGTTATTAACTTCAAGGGTCTTTTCTTTTATAACCCAGGTTTCATATGTGGTTTCGCTTACTTTCTCGCGGCCCGACATAGTTGAGTTGGCTGTTATTGCGACATCGAAGCTGCCTCCCTTATTTATTTTACCGCTTATGTTTAAGTCAAAGCTTTCACTGTATAAGAGATAGCTTCTTTTTCCTGTACCGGTTACGCCTTTTTCGTCAAACACTACATTTACCATTTCAATAATTTTTTCATTGGAAGTGTTGTAGCAGCCTCCGGAAGCCTTTATGGCCTCTATATTTTTTACACTGTTGTTTTTATCTGAGCCACAGCTGCTAAATAAATATAAAACAATTATAAATGCAGATAAAATCTTGATATTCATGAGTAATGAATTTGTTAAATAGAGTTCAAATATATTGTTTTGCAGAAAAAGTTGCTGTAAAGTTATGAAAAAGCAAACAATTCAACAAAGACAGGCCGTTTTTAGCAGGAATATTAATTGAATTGGGGCAAGATTTTAATTTCTCTGTTTTTAGTAAGCTATTCAAAAGAAAAGGCTGCCCAACGGACAGCCTTGTATTTTTAGTCTTTTCTTATATTACTGTGGAAAAACAGTTATGATGAGTGCGCCTTCATTGGGATTCGGTGCTGTTGTATTGCCACCGGCGTAAAAGCTATCAAAAGCATATTTCCGAGCTCTAACAGTAAAGGTATAGGTTCCCGGAGTCAGTGAAATCATATTTGTCATAGACCAATGAGCGATTGTACCGGTAATTCCAGCAGCATCATTGATGTCTGTAGTCTGAAACATATCGGGAATGGCAGTGGCACCGTTAAACACTTGAACTATTGTGCCGGAACCGGTGGTAGTACTAAAAGTTTCCATTGAGCCATAGGTTGAAATTTGAACTTTAGCATTGGTTGTAATAGTAAAGGTCTGTGTCAGCCCGGTTATTGGTAAAAATGAGGTGGAACTAATTACTGTGCGTGTAGCAATAGCTTTGTAAGTAGTAATGAGTGCCCCTGCAGCCTGCCAAACAGGTGCAACCCCCGGGCCCTGACTTACCAATACCTGACCTGTGAGCCCTGAATTTCCGTTAGGCATTAGGGCGCCATCAAAACGCAGATTTCCATTAATATGCAACTTTTGTTGCGGGGCAGCTGTACCTATTCCAACATTTTGAGCCATAACATTTTGACAGAAAATATGAAAAAATAAGAAAAAGAATAGAATTTGTTTCATAGTAGAATTTTAAAAACTTGGGAAAAAATGGGGTTATCTTTAAAGTATAAAAGTAAGCAAAATTTAGCTTTCATGAAGTAAATTGTATGGTCTTATTTGTTTTATTTACATAAATCATAAATTATTTTCCTAATATTAAACTATAGAATAGCCTACCGAATATAAAACAGTTTTGCCCATTTTTATAAAATAACTATTTATATTTGTTGATATTAAATACTACAAATAAATTTTCATCATAAATCAATTATAAAGAAAAATGCAAACAAAAGAAGATATTGTAAATAACTGGCTTCCACGCTATACAGATACTCCACTAAATGCATTCGGATCTTATATTCTTCTGACAAATTTTTCAAACTATGTGAAGCTTTTTGCTGATATGCACGGAGTGGAAATAAGAGGTACTGCAAAAGCAATGCAGACAGCAACTGCCGGAAAAATTACAATTATTAATTTTGGTATGGGCAGCCCAAATGCAGCCACAATTATGGATCTGCTCACGGCTATCAATCCGGAAGCCTGTCTTTTTCTCGGAAAATGCGGCGGTCTTCGAAGTGACAAAAACAAGGTTGGTGACCTAATTTTGCCAATTGCTGCGATCAGAGGCGAGGGAACTTCCAATGACTATCTTCCTCCCGAAGTGCCGGCACTGCCTGCCTTCGCACTGCAAAAAGCAATATCAACCACAATTCGCGATTATGAACAGGATTATTGGACAGGGACCGTTTATACTACCAATCGTAGGGTTTGGGAACACGATGCTGAATTCAAGGAATATTTGCGCAAAATCCGTTGCCTGGCAATCGATATGGAAACGGCCACATTTTTTATAACGGCTTTTAAAAATAAAATTCCTGCCGGAGCTTTGCTGCTGGTTTCTGATATGCCGATGACACCCGAGGGGGTTAAAACAACTGAGAGCGATACAAAAGTTACCAATAATTTTGTTGATAAACATTTGAAAATAGGGATCGATTCGCTCCGACAGCTGATCTATCAGGGACTTACGGTTAGGCACCTGAAGTTTTAGAGAAAAATAGAAAAGAGAAAGCTTACATTAATAAAAACATAAAAGAGATTGGGAAATCTCAAATCTCACATGAAATACCCGCTAAAATAAAAAAGACGTCAAATGTCTTTGAAATGTATAATGTCACTGACATCCGAAAGTTATGCGCTTTAGGGAAGAATGGCCGTACGTCAGATGATCTGTTACTGCTCTGACATAGTAGGACTTGCATGGCAGCTGTTTCCACAGAACAGTACTAAAAGAAAGGTACCTTCCCGGAAATAAATCAGGAAAAAGTGGGACTAAACTCTTAGAATTTGAACAGTACCGGAAAATGTAATTTGATTTATTGGACAAGTTTATTGTAAAAATCCAACTGTCAAAACAATTCCACCGGCTTTTGATAATTTATTAAGCAGAAAAGAATGATGCCGTATGAACTTCATACATCGATCATCATTTGGAACAGTCTGGCGTTTACTATTCTAATGGAAAGCATAAAATAAATGTGAATGCGGTTATTTTAGTTAACTTTGTTTTTATTCACCTTTCAACAGATAAATAATTTCGAGCAAAACTGCCTTTCGGAAGGATCTATACTTGGGATTGGTCAGTTTGTTTTTGAAAATTTATTTATCATTATGTGTTTTTCAGCCACTGCCAGCTTCACTGCAGGCGCTATTCTTACAGTAACAGGAATTGCTAGTATTAAAAAAACGAATAAAAAAGCTCAGATCCCTTTTGCCGCAATTCCATTTATTTTTGGTATTCAGCAATTGGCAGAAGGTTTTTTGTGGCTATCGCTCAGCGATAAAATATCAGTTAATGCAAGCCTTCCAATAGCCTATGTTTTTCTCTTTTTTGCGCAGATTTTATGGCCATTTTGGGTCCCCTATTCCATGTTGAGGGCAGACCGACAAAAAGAATCGAAAATATTATTGGGAATAGGGCTTGTCGTTTCTCTGTATCTGGCATTTTGTCTGATGTCTTTTCCTGTAATACCTAAAGTTGAAGGCCATCATATTGTATATTACCAGTATTATCCTCCGAAACTGCGTGTATTAGGTTGGATATTATACCTTATCGCAACTATAATTCCTCCATTTCTTTCCAAAATAAAGGGAATGAAATATTTTGGAGCTATGATATTGTTATCCTGTATCATAACTATTATTTTTTATGAAGAGTATTTTATATCTGTCTGGTGCTATTTTGCTGCTGTTCTAAGTTTTACTGTTTATTTAATCATTCATTTTATGAATAAAAAAAATTAATACAAATATTAATAAAAAATGGAATAGACGAAATAAAAAAAATAACTTTACAAATAAGCTGATATCGAATTGTCAGGTAAAATATACTGAGAATCAGTTAAAATGTTGATTAACAGGCAGCAGGAAATCTGCTGAATTTGGTTGATAATCTTTAAGCTTAAAAGTCTTTTGTATTAATTTTCATTGCAGCATGCATAAGAAAATAATCTTAGCGACAATAGCAAAGAGATATCCAAGCTATTTTGCAATATTATAGAATAGTACTTATAAAGCTTCAACTGCCATAAACATAAAGTTCGTCAGTAATTTCTACAGGTTGGAGCTCCTTAAAAATTTGATATAAAAGTTTTTCCGAATATTTTAGGATCTTCATCCGTAGTGCCTTCCAAATTTTTACTTTTATCCAAAAGGTTTTTGGGCAATTTCACAATTTTTTCTTCGGGGCTGTAGAACACAGATACTAAAAATTCTTTGCCTTTTGCTGTCGTAAAGAAATACTGTGAACTGCTGGTATAAAATCTCCAATAATCACTGATTCTATAGGGTTTCTATTTTACATCAGCTCCAAACTACTTCAAACTCTTCCAAAAGTGGATTGGAAGCAGTTTTTAATACGGTGAAATAGCCTTTTTTTTCAAAACCATTTCCGGCGTTTTGGAATAGAAATCGGTCTATCTGTTTTTTGGCATCAAAATAAGCTTCTTTATCTTCGGGCAATGCAGGCTGAGAATCAAAATCGGACTTACCTGCCTCATAGGCAGCATTCCAACGTAATAAAATATCCCTATTTTTTTTCACAAGAGCAAAAACTGCTTCGCTCAGTGGGGTAAGGGTGTAAACTATATTGTATTCATCAACATCATCGCTATCCTCAAAAACATCATAGTAGTGGGGCTTAGCTTCAAAG
>JBIKQC010000045.1:0-15147 GCA_044349855.1 Saprospira sp. | reverse complement strand
CCCTTTTTCTGTTTTCTCCAACAATTTCCCCCTCAAGTTTACCTTCAAGTTTACCTTCGATTTTACCTTCGATTTTACCTTCGATTTTACCTTCGATTTTACCTTCGAGAATGCCTTCTTTTTTACCTTTTTTATAGGTAAAAGTATCTTCTATTTTAAGTTCGAGTGCCATATAGTTTTCAATATATTGTTGAATAAAGCTATCCAAATTACGAAGTTTTGAGATAACTTCAATCTGATTAACAAATTTTTCCATGCCAAAAGTTTCATTCGTAATAATTTTTGCCCTTGCAAAAATCAAATCTGCAATCTCAATTTCACTTTGGTCTTCAAAATCTGCCAAAATCGCCAATATCAGCTCTTCGGGTTTATTGGTTTCCAAAAAAGTTCGGTATGAGAAATCCTGAATACATATAAGTTCAAAAGAAAAATTATTTCTGCCGTCCTGATAAGTATTTTTCATTTTGGATTTACCGCTGCCGAAATAAAAAACCAACTGAACAACACGCATTTTATACTTTCGCAATAAGGTAGCATGGTATTCCAGCATCCTGAAGATCATTTCAGGATCGTCCTTGCTCTGTACTTCTGCATGCAGAATGAAATTATCAGCATTATTTGGGTAAATCATTTTTCTGAGAAAATCTGTTTTTTTCTCTTTAGTGCGCTGCATATCAGTACTCAGCTCTTCTGCTTTGTTGTAATCGGGGTTGATAAACCTTTTACTGAATGCCATATAGATGGCCTCCATGTTCTCCTTAAATATTTTATCGTAATGATTTGCCATGGGATTTGGGGATTTATGACCACGAATATAGTCTGAAAAAAGGAGAATGTCAAGCTGTAAAAACAAATAAATTCAAACAAAATGTTTTTTAATCAATTTGCATTAATAAAAAACTGCCGATGATCTTCCGACATCGACAGTTTTGTTTGCTGCTTTATTACTAAAATAATTTTCAAGTCATTATATATTCAAATCGCAGATTATATTTTAGTAGGGCCTTTAGTTTTCTTGTAATCTTTCTATTAACTCAGTCTCTATACAACAAACTGGGATGAATTCTGTACAGCTGCTCCTTGGCTTTATCAAAACCGAAGGTAGCATGCGGCAGCAATTCTGCCAAGCCATTCAGAACAGATTGAAGCTCTTTTTCAGGAAATCTTATCTGAAGAATATCGCCATTCATTAGTCGCAGGCAGATAGTTTGTTCATTTTTTAATCTAATACCAAAAGGGGCAATATTAACCTGAACTACATAGATCCATACAATTTTTTTAGGTGAGAAATGCATCATTTGTAAAATTGGTGAAGACTCGGGCTTCCAAAATCGCATAATATCCCGAATAAAAAGTAGGGCAGAGAGTAATGCGGCAATTGCAGAAACAACCATTATATTTGCAAGCGCTTCCTCTTTCTGAAAAGAGGAACCCCAGCCAAGCAGGATGACAGAAAGGAAAATAAGGCAGAGCAACAGCAATTTTTGCTGTCTCTCCCTGTATAAAGCCGTTTTAATGGCTTGTATTATATCTGGATTGTGATCCTTCATGGGATTTTTTGTAAATTATTTGCTTTAAAAATTGACATTAAAACAAAATGGTTGTATTTTTGTAAACAAATAGTGTCAATTTTAATAATATCAGCTAACGAAGATACATAAATCTGACAGGAATTTTTTAACAATCCTGAAGAACAAAAATAAAAAACAATGGATAATAATGAACTTGTAGAATACGACGACAATTCCATCAGGTCGCTCGACTGGCGCGAACACATACGTCTGCGTCCGGGTATGTACATCGGTAAACTGGGTAATGGTACTACACCTGATGATGGTATTTACATCCTTTTCAAAGAGGTTTGCGACAACTCTATCGACGAATTTGCAATGGGTGCCGGCAAAAAGATAGAAATAAAGCTGACGGATGAAGGCAAACTCAGTATTCGTGACTACGGCCGCGGTATTCCACTCGGAAAAGTGGTCGACTGTGTTTCCAAAATCAATACCGGAGGTAAATATGACTCTAAGGCTTTCCAAAAGTCTGTCGGTCTCAATGGTGTGGGAACCAAGGCAGTAAATGCCCTTTCTTCCCATTTTAGAGTAATTGCTTATCGCGAAGGACAATGCAAGGTCGCAGAATTTATCAATGGTGAATTGTTAAGAGAAGAACCCGTAAAACCAAGCGATCAGCCCAACGGTACCTATGTTGAATTTATTCCGGATGTCAGCATATTCAAAGGATTCAAATTCAATGACGAATATATCATAGAGCGTATTTGGGATTATGCTTACCTGAATACGGGTCTGACCATCCACTTCAACGGCGAAAAATATTTTTCTAAAAACGGCCTTTTGGACCTGCTTTCCAATCGAGTGGATGTGGAAAGACTTCGCTACCCGATTATTCACCTGAAAGGTGAAGATATCGAAATCGCAATGTCGCACGGTAATCACTATGGCGAGCAGTATGTGAGTTTTGTAAACGGTCAGAATACCACTCAGGGTGGTACTCACCTCAATGCCTTTAAAACCGCTATTGTAAAAACAGTCCGCGATTTTTTTGGTAAAAACTACGATCCTCAGGATATTAGAACAGCAATTGTGGCGGCAGTGAGCGTACGCGTTCAGGAACCGGTATTCGAGTCGCAGACCAAAACCAAATTGGGCTCTGCGAATATTGCTATTGACGGCCCTTCCATTAACACCTTTGTCGGTGATTTCATCAAAAGAGAGCTCGACAATTATCTGCACAAACATCCCGAAACCGCCAAGGAAATTCAGCACCGTATTGTACAGTCTGAACGCGAACGCAAAGAGATTGCCGATATCCGCAAATTGGCCAATAAAAGTGCCAAAAGAGCCAATCTTCACAATAAAAAATTGCGCGATTGCAGGGTACACCTCAATTCTAACCACAAAGACAAAGAAAACTCCATGGTTTTTATAACCGAAGGAGACTCTGCGAGCGGATCTATTACCAAATCTCGTGACGTGAATCTTCAGGCAGTGTTCAGTCTTCGCGGTAAGCCGCTCAACTGTTTCAACCTCACCAAAAAGGTGGTTTATGAAAATGAAGAGTTCAATCTCCTTCAGCATGCGCTCGACATTGAAAACGGTATGGAGGATCTGCGTTACAATAAAATCATTATTGCAACAGATGCCGACGTGGACGGTATGCACATTCGCCTGCTGCTGCTCACTTTCTTCTTGCAATTTTTCCCTGAAGTAGTGTCAAACGGGCACCTCTTTATTTTGGATACGCCGCTTTTCCGTGTGCGCAACAAAAAAACGACGACCTATTGCTACAGCGAAGAGGAGAAACTGAATGCCATGAAAAAACTAGGCAAGGAATGCGAAGTCACCCGATTCAAAGGTCTTGGAGAGATTTCACCCGATGAATTTAAACAGTTTATCGGGGAGGATATCCGCCTCACACCTGTACGAATGTCTTCCACTACAAATATAGATGACCTGCTCTCTTATTACATGGGTAAAAATACCCCTTCCCGTCAGGACTTTATTATCGACAATCTCCGTTTGGAACTCGATGAGCTGGAAGAAGATGCTAAAGTGGTAGCGGTGGCTTAATCCATAAGTTCTTAATACAATATCAAAGGCTGTTTCAAAATAGAAGCAGCCTTTCTGTTTCAGAAAGCTTCAGATTAATGAATTATGTCAAAAAAATCTTAAATTTGTAATAGGTTTTCTCCCTCAGTTCAAACATTTATTTTTCTCCAATGGGTTATATAAGCGACAAAAGCGTTCAACAGATTTACGATACCGCCAAAGTGGAGGATGTCGTTGGCGATTTTGTGCACCTGAAGCGGAGAGGCATTAATTATATTGGGCTATGTCCCTTTCATCACGAGAAAACACCTTCTTTCAATGTTTCTCCGGTAAAAGGCATTTTCAAATGCTTCGGCTGCAGTGAAGGTGGCGATGCCGTTCAATTTGTGATGAAAATTGAACAATGTTCCTATCCGGAAGCATTGCGTTGGGTCGCCAATAAGTACAATATTGCTTTGGAGGAGATAGCTCCTTCAACCGAACAGATGGAAAAACAGCAGGCCGCCGACAGTCTTTACATTGTCAACGGCTTTGCACAGGAATATTTTACATCACAGCTTTTTGATACCGATTATGGACGAAGTGTAGGACTTCAATATTTTAAGGAAAGAGGGCTAAGAGAAGAAACTATCCGTAGATTCGGACTCGGTTATTCCAATGGCATCAACAGCGATTTGGTGCAGACAGCCCTAACAAAGGGCTATGAACTGCCGCTGATGCAGAAGGCTGGCTTGGCCTCAACTGCAGGTAAAGATTTCTTCCGACAGCGGGTCATGTTTCCAATTCATAATCTGAGCGGTAAAGTACTTGGTTTTGGAGGACGTACCCTCAGCAGTGACAAAAAAACGCCTAAATACCTCAATACTCCGGAATCTGAAATCTACCACAAAAGTAAGATTCTCTATGGCATCAGTCAGGCCAAAAAAGCCATCATCACTGAGAATATGTGCTATATGGTGGAGGGTTATATGGATGTTATTACCCTCAGTCAGGCAGGGATTGAAAATGTGGTTGCCTCTTCAGGCACCTCGCTGACGGTAGGTCAGATACAGCTCGTCAAGCGATTTTCACCAAATATCACCATTCTTTACGATGGAGATGCGGCCGGTATTAAAGCTGCTTTGCGTGGATTGGAACTGGTACTGGAGCAGGATATGAATGTGAAAGTAGCGCTTATCCCTGATGGCGAAGATCCGGACTCCTATCTGCAAAAGGTAGGAATAACTGCATTTAAACAGTTTTTGGAAGCCGAATCGGCCGATTTTATACTTTTCAAAACGCGCCTGCTGCTCAAAGATGCCAAAAATGACCCTATCAAAAGGGCTGAATTGGTAAAAGAGCTGGTGGAGACGATTTCTCATATTCCCGATGCACTCAAAAGAGCAGTTTATGTAAAGGACTGTTCCGTGCTGATGGAAATCGGGGAACAGATTCTGCATACCGAGATTAATAAGCGCATTTCAGCACAGCTGAAAAAAGAACATGCGGCAGGCGAGCGCAAAGAAGGGCCAACCGAAGGAGAATTGCCGCCACCGAAAGAAGATGGCTACAGTGTACAGGTTGAAGAAAGGCAGGCTGCCCAATCGACCGGTCATGAATTTATGGAAAAAGACATTGCACGGATTCTTATTCAGTTCGGACACAAAGAACTTTCAGAAACGGAAACTGTAGCAGAATTTATCCTCCTTAACATGGCTGACTTGATCGATGAATTCGATTCGGAACTATATGCAAAGGTAATTGAAATCTATCTTGAATATCTGACCGAGGGCAAAAAAACAAGTCCAGAACTTTTTATTCAACATCAGGACCCCAAAATTTCGAAACTAGCTGTAAATCTATTAAGTACTCCTTATGAGTATTCGCACAACTGGGAAAAACTCAATGTTTATCTAAGCAGTCAGAAAATGCCGGACGAGAATCACGAAGCAGATACCAAAAGCGGAATTCTCCGTTTCAAGCTTAAAAAAGTTGAACGGATAATGGAAAGGAATCAGCTGGAGATAAAATTACTGCAGGGAAAAAGTGTAGATTTAGAAGAGCTGATGACCCTACTGAAAGTGCAAAACAAACTCATACAGCTTAGGGGCGAAATTGCGATACAATCGAATACTGTAGTCCTAAAATAATAAAACCCCGATGGAAGTCCGTCGGGGTTTTATTGTAAAATCAAGTAAAAATCTATTGTTTTTTAAGTTTCAATATTCCATAGTAATCTTTAAGAAACAGACTTCCTTCAGGGTCTTTCTCAACAGAATAATCTGTGTTATTACTTTGAATATCAATGAGGTAAAGACGGCCGCCACGGAATTCCCATTTACCGCTGCGTTCTTCAACGCTATTTTCTGTTACTTTGAAAGTTTTATCTGAATTAAGTTCAATCATCAGCGAACGGCCCTCTAAAATTTCTTTATCAATCTCAGTTACCTTCCAATTACCAATAATTTCTGATTCTTTTAAATTGCTTTTATCCTCTTCAATAGAAATTACCGAGACTTCTTCCGTTTTAGCCTGTGTGAATTTTTCATTGCTTCGAACAAAGGTAAAAATATCGCCATTAACAGTCATTTTAAAAGATTTTTTATCTTTTGCCATGTCAATATCAATAGCTTCCTCCTGATCATTTACATTTATAAGGAGTTGCTTACCGTCAGCTGAAACTTTCCATTGCGCAGTTTCTGATTTAAGGGAGTTAAAAGCTGTTCCATCGGCGTTGAATTTCAGCATCATAACGGATTTGTTAACTTCTTTCCAGGTGCCGACAAGATCGTTAGTCAGACCTTTTAACTTGACAACAGGTTTACTTTTAATTCTGACAAATTCAGCAACATCGCCATCGTTGTCCAAATGAATACAGCTTTTGTCAATTTTGTCAATTTTAATAGTAAAATTTTTATCAGCATCATCAATAATAATAGACTTTCCATCATTGCTCAATGACCATTTACTAATATTTTTTTCACCTTTTTCGATAATTTCAAGTGTAGCATCCTTTTTAAAATGTAATTCAATAATATCGTTTTTATCTACTTTTTTACCTTCAATCGCAGACATTTCCCAACTGCCCAAAAGCATTTTTTTGTTTTTGGATTTTTGGGCAGAACCAATATTTGCAGAGATTAACAGAATGAAAATAACAGCAAGGATTTGTTTCATAAGATTTTTATATATTGTTAGATTTATTAAATATGAGTGATAATTCTCAGATGCAAGTTAAGTCAAAATAGTTTGATGAACAATTAATAACTCGGGACATTTAACTTCTCATATTAAATTTATTTTAACTGAAAACAATTATATTATTTCAACCAGCGGGTAAGATTTTTGGTTTTTAAAATAATAAACTGTGTTATCTATTTAATAAATAATATAAATTTTGATAATTTTGCAATTATTAGTTGAATGTACTTTTAAAATAATTAAATTGTAATAATTGAAGTCACTTCAAATAAAAGAGATTTATTGAGATTAAAATAATTGAAACATTAAATAATCGTCAAAACAAAGATTGAATTATGATTAAAAGCAACCTAAATAAATTGATGCTTTTCCTGCTTTTTTTTTCTGCATCATATCTGAATGCACAAACTATTGTTTGGGGAGCGGGTTCAAGTAATCCTGTTTCTGACACAATCGGTCGTTTTGCACTGCCTTTTGACAGTTCTTCAAGTGCATGGAGCAAAGTAAGTGTTTTTCATGGAAATGTAGTAGGCTGCGCTCAGGTACTTCCCGGAAATGCGTTTTGGTCGCGCTCTACTACGGGCCGCTCGCAGGGAGCTTTCTTCGGAACAAGACCGGCAATGGTTTCGGCTTCCCTAAGTGATGGGGTAGCATTATTCGATTCAGATTATCTGGACAACAATGGCAGCAGCACATTTAACTCTGGTTCTGCACCTACCGGATACAACTGTGGCGGTACAGTTCCCGGTCACCGTGGTGAACTGCATAGTCCTATTATTGACCTGTCAGGATATACCGATTCAACCTTGAGTGCCCGATTTACATTGTATTATCGTCCATTCACTATTCGTGAGCTTTCTTTAGGCGTATCCACTGACAGTGGAGCCACTTGGACAGATTTCGACATCACTCAGGGTGTTGCAGCAAATGTTGAGTTTTCATCGGCACAGGTGGAGATTCCTCTTTTTGGCGTACTTGACGGTATTTCTAATCTTACAAATTGCAAGTTGCGTCTAAATTTTGAAGGCTACTATTATTTTGCTATGATTGACGACTTGTCTCTTGTAGTAACCTCCGATTATGATTTTGCCATCAGTGGACAAACTTCAGGAACAACACTGGGAGACGGTTTTACAACAACCTTTACTTCCGATTATCGTTTTTCGCCTATTTCGCAACAAGATCTCAGTAACTTTTTCTACACTGCAAGGGTCACCAACTATGGTTCTAAACCAATTCTGCCTGCCAATAATGCACGTATAGAATATTTGCTCGAAAAAGATGTAGCAGGAACATGGACCAATATCTATTCAGGGACTATTCCGGTTGATACTGTACTTTCTCAAGACAGAATAA
Source organism: Saprospira sp. (assembly GCA_044349855.1). Taxonomy (GTDB): domain Bacteria; phylum Bacteroidota; class Bacteroidia; order Chitinophagales; family Saprospiraceae; genus Saprospira. Next base: position 7,042 of record JBIKQC010000045.1, on the reverse strand, counting down.
CCCCCGATCAGATTAATTTTCCTAATCTTAATATGATCGATACCTTTTCAAATTTCCGTGCCACACTTATAGCAGCACATGACATGGCTGACGGAAAAACATCAAATGATACAGTTCGTCATACCTTTACTATCTCTGAGAAAATTTTCTCTAAATGCCGTCAAAGTGCAACCGATGGGCAGGTCTTCTCCAATCGTCCAATTTTTCCGGGTGCAGCTGCGGGCAATGTTGTAACTGAATTTGAACATGGTACTATGTTCTATTTTCCGAAAGGCGCCGCAGATAATATCAGTATGGATTCCGTAAACTTTAGAGTTTATGCACCTGCTTCGCTCGTAACCGGCTTTACGGCTGCTCCCGTTACTGTTCGTGTTTATGAATTTAAAGATTTAGATGCTAATGGAACCCTTAATGCCAGTCCTACATCAAGCGAATTGGAACTTGTAGGTATAGCTGTAGATACAATTCCGCTAACTGCAGGTCAATACACTGCGCGTACAGTATCAATAAGTAATGTAGATAATTTCGGCCCATTGCAACTCAAAGACACTACGGTATATTTTATTACCTTGGATCAGCGCAATTCTCAGGGACTTGCTGTGGGTACTTCTTATCGTTGTGTGTGGTATGGAGCTGATGAGCTTAATTATTCTATCAATGCTGCAATTTTGGCTGATGGCGCTAAACCCCGTCACCCCGCATCTGCACGTATTGCAACAGCTAACAGCACTACATTTGTACAGGCAGCAAATGACTGGAACTGGATAGGTTTTGGAGCAGATCTTCATCCTTCTATCCGTCTTATTTTGGGCGGCAGCCTGAATCCTTTCGATTCAACAGTCACTTCCAACAGTATCAGTAATTTAGCAGCATCTATGGATTTGTTTCCAAATCCTACCAATTCACATCTCAACCTGAAAATTTCTTTTGAGAAAGAAGTAGCGAATATAACTTATATCCTAAGCAATATTAACGGTCAGGTTTTGGAAATTATAGCCCGCAATAATCTGCAGCAGGATATTTACAGTTTTGATGTCAAAAATCTTCCGGCAGGTGTTTATTTTATCACTGTCCGTACCGCTGAAGGGATAAGAACAGAAAGATTCCTCAAGCAGTAAATTCATTATTAAAAATAAAAGAGCAATTCAAAATAACGGGATTGCTCTTTTTTAACAAACGAAAAATTGGTTTATTGATCAAAATGTCAAAAATTATCCTTAAAATTGCAAATTAGACTATATCTTAGTCTATTTAGCTTTTGTTTTCTAATCATTGAAATTCTTTACACATTATGTTAAAAATCAATCTTACTCAAATTTTGATGGTTTTTGCATGTACGTTTGCTTTTACAGCAGCCAATGCACAAACTATTCTTTGGGGTACAGGTCACTCAAGTCCGGCTATTGATTCGATCGGTGAATTTGCTTCTACCGATTCAACATTGGCCGGTGCAGGTTGGACAGCTACCGCAATTATTCCTAATGCCAACTGGGCATGGTCTGCTGATGCAATTTCTGCAGGTGGTTTCAGTTCAGGTGCAATTCATCTCAACTCACCAACCTTGGGTAATGGTGTTGCAATGTTCGACAGCGATTTTTTCTACGACCAAAACATTGTGCCTCAGGAAGCAAAATTGACTTCTCCGGCAATTGACCTTACAGGTTATTCCGACTCATTAGTTTTGGTTAAATTCTATGCAGGTCTTCGCGATTTTCAATCAGACAGCAATGTGGTTCGCTTTTCTAAAAATGGCGGTACTACTTGGATTTCTTTGGATGTAATCACAGCATTGGGCCATATTTCAAATGGTGCAGCCTCTGAAGGTTTTGTTACTTTCAATATCTCTTCACAACTTGCAGGTGCAACAAACCTTACTGACTGCCGCATTGAATTCTACTACAAGGGTGACTCTTACCATTGGTCTGTTGATGATATTAGTATTGAAACTTTTGTCCCTACATTTGACCTTGCTTTGAATGAAGACAACCCTTCAATAGTAACACTTGGCAGTTCAGACCTTCTTTTGGATTTTGTAAATGATACAGAAACCAGCTGGGGTGTAAATGTTAAAAATCCTGGCTTTGTAAATCTTGCTGCAGCAGCTGCAATGCTTCATATGGAGGTTTATCAAAGAACCGCAGGTTCATGGGTATTTAAAGCAAGTGATTCTATGTCACTGCCTGCTATTAATGCCGGCGTGGGTTATTTTGCTTATAAAACAACTATTGGTTCTGCCAACTGGTTGCCTACCGATACCGGTACTTACCGTGTTACTTATGTATTGAAAACAGCTTTGGTTCAGACTGACCTGAACAATGATTCATTGATTACATTCTTCCGTGTTACTAACAATAACTACTTGTCTAAGGTACCAACCGCTACAGATGGTTATCCTTTCTCAGACAATGCTTTATTGGCCGGTTTGGATGGCACTAATTTGCCAATTCAATATGAGCTTGGCTCAATGTATTATATTCCTCCGGGATTAACTAGTCCTTACTTTTTGAATTCAGTAAAATACCGTGCAGCTTATTCTAATGTAGCATCTGGCGTAACACAATCAGTAATACAGGCTAGAGTTTACAGATTTTCTGATGCAAATGCTGATGGTTTCTGGACTCAACAGGTTTCCGGACCGGATCCTGAGCTTCCATTGTTGGCAGTTGGTAATGATACATTTACTTTAGCGACAGGTCCTGCAGCTTTCAGTACTGGTGAAATGTCTCTTTTGGATATTGACAATCTTACAAATGGTATTCAATTGGAATCAGATTCATTTTATGTTGTAACCCTTGTACAGGAAAATGCAAGCGGTTTGCGCAATGCAACAAGTCAGTCTAGAGCAGCATTTATCGGTGTTACAGATTTTCATTATGAATCAACTACCGACTCTATGCCTTCTTATTTTATCCCTTCATGTTTGGTGAGAATTGCTACAGGCAATGGTTCTGGAACTATTGCTGCAAACACTTGGTATACAGGATATACTGCACCGTCTCCAGTTCCTTCAATCGGTTTGGTTATTGAAAAACGCAATAATGTTGCTGTTAATCAGACAACTGTTGAATTGGCTGGTGTTGAAGTGTTTCCTAACCCAACTGTTAATCAGTTTACAGCTACATTGAATCTCGATAAAGCTTCTGATGTTCGTTATATATTAACAGACCTTAATGGTCGTGTTATTGACATCAAAAATGTTAAGAACGTAAGCAACGAAGCACGTACTTGGGATGTAGCAAGCTTTCCTGCCGGCGTTTATTTCCTGCACGTTAAAGCTAATGGTGTAACAACAACCAAACGTATCGTTAAAAACTAAGATATTTTGAGTTCTTAGGACTTCAAAAAATCGCATATTATATTTAGCGTCCGCCAAAAGCGGGCGCTTTTTTTGTACAAGTCTAATTGATTAGAGTGTCTTGGGGGCAGATCGGGGGCGCCTGAGCGATAGAAGTGGGGGCGAGGGACGAAGACCGTAACGGATAGCGCGACCCCGATAATTACAAAGTAATTTTCGGGGGGCAGGCCATAAATAACCTATTTAAACCCAAATCCGTCATTAGAAATTCTATTCCAAGCCTAAATTGCTGTGAAACTAAGCACTTACTCGTTTTTTGGGTTTTGAAATAGGGGTAACTATTTCTTCACCCCAAAAAACTCCGTGAGCACTTATTTTCTTTACCCTTTAGGCTTTCAAAACGAACTCTAATGACGGATTCGGGTTAAATCAAAGCAAAAAAATCCCGGAATGACTTTTTTGCCAATCCGGGATCAAATATATTATTTTCTGTTGTTCTTAAGAATTCAAAATAACGGGCATAACTAACATCAGAAGATCTTCTCCTGCAGTTTCTTCTTCCATGCGAAGAATTCCGGCACGATTGGGTGTAGAAAGAAATAATTTCACATTGTCACCACCTATTACACTGAGCATTTCTATAAGAAATTTGGCATTGAAACCGATAATCATAGGTTCTCCGATATAATAACAAGGCATTTGTTCGCGGGCTTTATTGGAAAAATCCAAGTCTTCTGCCTCAATGGTAAGACCTTTCTCAGAAATATGCAATTTTACCTGATTGGTCGTTTTGTTGGCATAGTTAGCAATACGTTTCATAGAGTTTAGCAGGTCCTGACGAACAACCGACATAACATTGGGGCTGTCTTTAGGGATAACGGCATTATACTCCGGATAGCGGGCGTCAATGAGTCGGCAGACCATAGTCTGATTTTCAAAATAGAAAAAGGCATTGCTGCGGCTGTACGATATTTTAACAATTCCCGATACATCCGAAAGTGCACTTTTTAAAAGATTCAAAGCCTTTTTCGGCAAAATAACTGAAGTATGAGAAGCAGGGCTGATTTCTGTAAAAGTATATTTTACCAGTTTATGTGCATCAGTGGAAACAAAAGTCACACCTTTTTCGTCCAACTGCAAAAGTACCCCTGTCATAGCAGGTCGTAGGTCATCGGTACTTGTGGCAAAAATTGTTTTATTAATACCTTCCAGCAAAAGTACTGCAGGGATTTCAATATTATCAGTTGCATCCGGCTCGGGAAGTTTGGGATAGTCATTTCCGTCCTCACCCGCCAATTCGTACTGGCCAAAAGCTGAAGTGATTTTAACTGCAAAGCTACCCATGTCAACATTAAAGGTGATAGGCTGGGTAGGCAGCTGTTTCAGTGTGTCCAGTAAAATTTTTGCAGGTATCGCAACACTACCGGGAATTTCTGTGTGAACAGAAATTTCAGATGTTATAAATGTTTCAAGATCAGTTGCAATGATTGTAAGTTTGTCTTCATCAATCTGAAAAAGAAAATCTTCCAAAATTGGCAAAACCGGATTCGATCCGATTGCGCCGCTGATGATTTGCAGCTGCTCTTTAAGCTCAGCTGATGATATGGAAAAACGCATTGGAGTTCGATATATATTAGGTTGAGAAAATATTTTTTCTTTGAATTGAACTAAAAAACTTATAGTTTTGCAGCCCACTTACAAAGGTAGGACTTCTTTATTAAAATTACAATGAAGGGCAATCAATTATTGAAGCCATTATTTGACAAAAATCATGTAATTTAAATTATTGTTTTGTTTTTTACAACCTTTTTGCAGCTAATGGTATTTTGTCAGTAATATCTTCATTAGTTCCCAATATTATTTTAAATAGCTTATATTTTAAATAAAAAATCCACATTTTTGTGGGCAGTTATGAATAATATAAAATTTGATTCCAGAACAAAGGCTTTGGTAGCACTGGCACTGGTAAGTTTTTTTTGGGGGACAACCTACTTGGCGATAACAATAGGCTTGGGCGATGGTGCAGGTCAGATTCATGGTCTATTTATGTCGGCGGTGCGTCAAAGCATTGCAGGTTTTATATTAGTTGCCTGGATGCTGCTTAGTGGTGTAAAAATGCCGAAAGCAAAGACAATGCTTCAGTTGGCTGTCATAGGCACATTAATGTTGTGTATGGGAAATGGCCTGGCTACCTGGGCAATGCAGTATATCCCCAGCGGATTGGGATCTGTAATGTCGGCTTCGGGGCCCGTATTTATAGCTGTTTTCAGTCACTTTTTGATAGCAAAGGTAAACTGGTCTCCTATGCTGATAATAGGAATGGCACTTGGGGTATTGGGCGTCATGGGAATTTCATTTGATTATCTTGAAGAATTTTTGAACCCCAATTTTACTTTTGGTATCATACTCAATCTTGCTGCAACTCTTGTTTGGGCATTGGGTTCTGTTTTTGCAGCCAAATGGAAACCAAATGTTCACCTGATGATGGGCGCAGGCTTACAGATGATTTTTGGTGGCGCATTTTTGTGGCTGATCGTTGGAATAATTGGCATCAATAATCTGGTGAGCGGGCCACTTGGTTGGAATTTTTGGGGAAGTATTGCTTATCTGATTGTTTTTGGTTCTCTCATTTCCTATTCCGCCTTCATGTATACGCTTGAACATCTGCCAGCTGCACAGGCTTCACTCTATTCTTATATCAACCCCGTTGTTGCCGTTTTATTGGGATGGTGGATTTTGAATGAAAACTTGAATTGGATAACTATTGTATCAATGCTGACGACAGTACTTGGTGTTTATTTTGTAAATACCAGTTTTCAGATCCAGTACCGCAAAAAAAAGGCTCTGGAGAAATTGTCTTTTGAGATAATAAAATCAGAAGACCCATATTAATTGAAGCGAAAATATCCTGATAAAAAATAAAAGTATAAATATAGCATACAATATACAGTATCAGGGCAGCAGTATTGCTGCCTTTTTTGCGTTTTATGCCCCTCAATTTTAATCTTTTTTTTCTTCTCTATTAATTATTATTCATGTTTTGTCTTTGCGTTCAACCTTGATTTGCATTATTATAGTATTTTTACTTACTAGGGAAGTTTTTAACCAATGAGTTTTTATTTTCATTAATATAATTTACTTATGCTCAATACTATAGATTGGATCATTATCATCGGATTCATAGCACTCACTATGGTAGTTGGTATGTCCTACACCAAACAATCCGGAAAAAATATTGAATCATTTTTTCTGGGAGGCCGCAATCTGCCCTGGTGGTTGGCCGGACTATCAATGGTGGCTACAACCTTTGCTGCAGATACCCCTTTGGCTGTGACAGAACTGGTCGGAACCAATGGTATTGCCGGAAACTGGCTTTGGTGGAATTTTCTGGCAGGCGGCATGCTTACAACCTTCTTTTTTGCCAAACTTTGGCAGCGTAGTGGTGTCATGACTGAAGCGGAATTTATTGAATTGCGATACAGTGGTAAAGAAGCCCGATTCCTAAGGGGTTTTAAAGCTATTTATCTGGGGCTGTTTATGAATGTACTTATTATTGGTTGGGTAAATGTAGCTATGATGACCCTGCTACAGGTTTTATTCGGTCTCGACTTTTGGGCCGCATGGGGTTGGACTGCCTTAATAATGATTTTGGTTGCGCTTTATTCCTCATTATCAGGACTTATGGGTGTAGCAGTAACCGATGCCATTCAGTTTATTGTGGCCATGGCAGGCTGTATTGTTTTGGCG
>JBIKQC010000437.1:0-4248 GCA_044349855.1 Saprospira sp. | reverse complement strand
GAAAGTCCATTACAAGTAATTTGTACAACAGTAGGTATTGTTGATGTTACGGCTGTTGGTTGAGTGATTGTTACACTTGCAGTTGCAGTACATAAATTTGCATCAGAGACAGTAACGGTATAAGTTCCTGCAACCAAACCCGTATTCGAAGCAGTTGTTCTACCATTAGTCCAGCTAAAGGTATAAGTGCCAGATCCACCTGCTCCTGCAGCAGTAGCCGAACCATTTGCGCCTCCATTACAAGAAACAGAAACAGAAGTTGGAATACTGGCAGTTACTGCAGTTGGTTCTGTGATAGTAACCGTAGCTGTTGCACTACAACTATTTAAATCCCGAACAGTGACAGTGTAGGTGCCTGCGGCTAGTCCAGTATTTGCAGCGGTCGTTCGCCCATTACTCCATGAAAAGGTATAAGAGCCGACACCTCCGGCACCTGAGGCTGTAGCAGATCCATTTGATCCGCCATTACAGGTTACGGATGTTGAAGTTGGAATTGTTGCCGTTACAGCAGTCGGCTGTGTTATAGTTACCGTGGCTGTAGCGCTACAGCTATTTAAATCACGAACAGTAACAGTGTAGGTTCCTGCTGCGAGTCCTGTGTTTGATGCAGTTGTACGCCCGTTACTCCAGTTAAAAGTATAAGCTCCAGTTCCACCTGCTCCTGCTGCAGTAGCAGAACCGTTAGAACCTCCATTACAAGAAACTGAAACAGAAGTTGGAATGGTAGCAGTAACTGCAGTTGGTTGAGTAATTGTTACTGAATTAGTACTTACGCAGCCGCCATTATCAGTTACAGTAACCCTGTACACACCAGCTGCTAAACCGGTTATAGAATGAGGACCTGCAATATTAAGAACTGATGTGCCATTAGACCAAGAATAATCCCAAGGTGATGAACCTAATCCCGTTGAAGTAGCAGTGCCATTAGTACCGCCATTACAACTAACATTTGTTTGAGCAATGGTAGATGGGCTACAACAATTTTCTGAAGCTACAAAAGTAGTAGCGTTGTCATCGTTACACCCATTGTTTGACCAGGAGCCCGATTCACCATCTCCTGATGTATTTACTACAACATTTAAGCTGGTACCTGTTGCACAGGCACCTGTTGTCATCGTCCAGCAAAAAGTCCACGAGCAAGCAGCACCAAGACAGTTATCCCCAAAGTTATTATTAGCAGCTGTACCTGCATCATCAGTATCAAAATAGAACCCAGGGCCCCAATTTGTACCATTAACAACTCCAATTCCAGCAGGATAATAAAGCCAATTACCAAGAAAAGCTTGTAATGTAGCTGCAGGAATTGGGTTTTGAATGCCACCTGTCCAACCGGGTCCGAAGGTGATTTGAACGCCATGGAGCCAGTTTGTATTAATTTGTTCCCACCCGGTTACAGTATAACAAAAATTAACCGTTGTATTGGCAGGATATCCCCCATTTACTGGTGGTGGATTAGCTGTTATTGATGCATTCAAAAGACAGTCATTACAGTCAATGTCATTATCAATTGATAAACTAAAATTAGCATCAGTAGCAGTAGCAGTTCCTCCCGAAACTTGAACCCAATATTGTTGTCCGATTGTGGTCTGTAAAACAGTGAAAGAACCTGTACCTCCAACTGGTATATTGGTACAACCCCTGGGTATTAAATTATTACAAGTTCCGGCCCAAACACCGACACTGGCGCTTGGAAATCCTGCAAGGGTTATATTTACAATGGTTCCTGTAGCTACAAAAGTGTACCATACATCCAAGGCAGGTGAAGCCATGTTTCCACCAACAGCACATCCGGTTATAGAAACATATGGATTTGGACCTGTTGCCCCAACAGTTGTTAAATTATTTAATGTTGTAACAGCTCCATTTCGCAAGCCTGAGATACAAGCTCCCGGAGTTGGTAAAGTTCCAATATTTGTTGCTGTACAAGGTCCGTCATTAGCCGGTTGGGCAAACAACAAATTTAAACCTCCAAATAAGAGAAGGCTTATCGTAAAAATTGATTTTACTATTAGATTTCTCATATTCTATTTTTCTGAATTTGTTTTAAACATTTTTGTAGAGTTGAGTACTGCCCTAAATTCTAGAATATATCCATCTTTTAGGCTGAAAGATGCTTTAATTCTTTCTTCAGCAAAACTCAAAGGATAAGAATCTGCATTTTTTATGATGCCTTTCTCTACTAAATTATCTGCAGATAAAATTTCTATTTGAAGTCCATTTTCGAAATTCATTAAATAGTTAGCAGATTTTAATCTGTAATTATCTAATGTTGCTTTGTTTAAGGCGATTATATAATCACCTAAATCGGGAAAGCTAACGTCTTTGGCTACCTGATAAGTTTTGCCGACGTCTTCGGTAATGGGGGAAGTTTGAGCCGTACAAAGGGGATTTATGGCAAAATGCAAAAAAAGGATGGGGAAAAATCTAATGAGTATTTGCATTGTTTTCATAGATAATAAAAGTTTAGTTTGGAATTATAATCTAATATCGATAATAAATAATTTCATTGAGTTTTCAAAAATATAATTTTTATCATAATTTTTATAACAATTTACTTTATCATATTTAAATAGTTTAGTTTGTCAGATTTGATTATAGTAACGTATTGTTTTGCATTCTTGTTATTTTTGATCAAAATAAACTTGGTGTAATATATGTTGCAGTTAAAAATTTCGATAAGATAAATCATTTTTAAATAAGTTTTGATATTTTACTTGAAATGAATTATGGCCTGTCCCCGCCTAAGGCCTGGGTCGGCGTTCTTCGGGCGCGCTGTCGCTTGGTCTCGTCAAAAAAGACGAGACTGCCTTTTCCCGTCAAAGACGGGATCGGCCCCCTGCGCATGCCTCAGGCGCCCCCCCTTAATAGATTTTTCAGACAAAATAACCTTGCAGTTACCATTCATCCGTATTTTTCAAGAAAAAAATAACCCCTTTTTTGTTGAAAATCTGTTCAATTCAGTTTGAATCTGAGGATGACAGTCTCAGATCCGCGGTTGAAAATTGCTTATTATTTTTTGTAATATGCCAACAATAGAAAAGCTGCTCGAGTGGAGCAGCTTAAAAGAGCGTTTAATATTTTAATTATATTTTAATGTGTGAATCTAAATATCAATTTATAGATCATTTTAATTTTACTCTACAACAAAACCGTAGTCAGGATCGGTTGTTGATAAATTATTTATTTGTCTAAGGGTAAGAACAGTGCCGTCAATACTTTTTACATATAATATTTCCGGGTTATCGACTGAAGATCTAAAATTGAATGCTCCTTCAAAAAGATTGTAAAGCTGAACATGATTCGGATTTGTAATTGAACAGGTTGAAATTGTAGTTACGATTACTTTGTCGATTATAGTTAAGTATTGTTTTGTGCAGAAATCTAACCCTAGTGTCATTTCGAGAATTCCATTGTTAAAAGTAAGCTTGGGCAGTCTCGTAGTCCAGTTTATATCAACTGAATTCGGATCAGAATCGATGGCTAGAACACCCCAGCTAGTTCCATTAAGTGCATCAGCTGTCAAAATTTTTTCTGTAGAGATAACTTCTTCAGTTAAGATTTCAGATTTTTTGCACTGAACAAAAAGTAAAGAAGCTGTAAGAGCGAATGAGAGGATGAATAACTTTTTCATGATATTATTTTTTTTAATTTTGAGTAGTTTGTTACTGGATTCGAATTAGAATAATATTTTTTTATTGTACTTATAAATTAAATGGAACATTAGAAGCAACCGGAGTTGAAGTGCCCAATTGATTGATTTTTATAAGAACAATTTCAGTTCCTAAATTATTTTTCAAGATCATTTCATCACCGCTGTCAGAGATGATGTACTGGAAATCACCTTCCAATAAATCTGACAATAGCTGATGATTTTGATTTGAAATTCTACAAGTTGCTGCATCAACTGTGATGTTATCAGAATCAAATGAATAATTCTTGCTACAAATATTGCGACCAAGTTTCATTTCGATAAAGTCATTACTAAAAGTAAATTTCGGATGATTCACTGTCCAGTTGATGTTTACATTTTTTGGAACAGAAACGGCCGAGATAACATGCCAAGAAGTACCGTTGAATTGGTTACCCAAAGATTTTTCTGTAGAGATAACTACTTCAGTTAGGATTTCAGATTTTTTGCACTGAACAAAAAGTAAAGAAGCTGTAAGAGCGAATGAGAGGATGAATAACTTTTTCATGATATTATTTTTTTTAATTTTGAGTAGTTTGTTACTGGATTCGAATTAGAAT
>JBIKQC010000436.1:0-4252 GCA_044349855.1 Saprospira sp. | reverse complement strand
AGGGAAAATTGTAGTTCCGCCGTCATCTTCAATACGAATGGTAAAGTTTCCTTCATCACCACCAAATGAGCCGCTTCCATCGACCTGCATAAAATACAATTGGTTGGGAATCAAACATTCTAATGTGATGGACTCATCAGACAATAAACCATCATGTTCGCTGTCAATTTCTAAAAACGGACCTGCACATGCATTGTTTTGAGCCTGATAAATGGCAACCTGTAGGTTAATATTGTCACTGGAATTGCTAAAAAGATCAACTGTCACATTACCTGATGCAGGGGCAGTAAAGGTAAACCACACGGTTTGATTTATATTAAAAGCATCTGGATCGGGTTCTCCTGCCTGAACAGTTGCACAAAGATTAGTATAAACCACCCCATTATTTATGGCTCCGCCATTCGGCACAGCTCCCAAAGCTACAGCATTACAAATAGTGTCATATGGAGGATGGAATCCTGAACCGTCATCTTCCACAGAGATGGTGAAATATCCTTCAATATTGAGAATTGAACCGTCGACCTGAACAAAATAACGGCGGCCTGGTACCAAACAGGTAGTATTTACTTCCGCATCGAAACTGAAAGTAGGATCATCTGAACCATCGCGCACCAGACTGAATGGTCCGGCACAGGTACCGCTTGCAGAACTGTATACTGCCAATTGCAAATCGACCAAATCACCGACATTATTCGGATCACTTTCCACACGGACAGTTACTTCAGAAGTGGCATTGGCACCAACATGCGGTGGCGCAATAAAGGAAAACCAAACTGTCTGATCAATACCAAAAACCGATGGTTCGTTTGGTTCGGTATCTGCACAGAAATTTGAGTAATTTACATTATTATTAATAGAACCTCCAATCGGAACTGTACCCAAATCTTCAAAACTGCAGATGAGATCATTCGTAGGAATCGGTACACTTGGTGCAGGAGTAATTGAAATATCAAAATATCCCTGAGGATCAATAAATGAACCGTCCACCATTACAAAATAGGTGGTATTAGGCAACAGACACTGTACTCTTACTTCTTCATCGAAGAAGAAGGGGTCATATTCCGAATCTATTTCAGTTAAAGAACCTGTACAGGTATTATTGCTTGAAGCATAAACGGCAACCTGAAGGTCGATAGAACCGCTGCCGAAAGGCCAAGGCAATCCTGTTGTTGTCGAAACATCAACAGCATAAGGTCCGCCGGTAGCCGGTGTAGTGAAAGTGTACCAAACGGTTTGATCTGTATCAAAATCCGCAGGATCCGGATCTCCGATATCATCGGCACAGAGATTGTTCTGATTTACTGCCGAAGAAGTTCCGGAAAAAGGATTACCCAATGGAATGGCATTACAAATAAGGTCATTTATGGCAACAGGAATAGCCGGCAATTCCCTTATTCTGATATCAAAATAACCTTCATGACCCTCGATAATTGCTGCAGGCGGAGCACCGTCAACCTGTACCCAATATGTTTGACCGGGTTCCAGACAAAAAACATCCAAATCTGTATCAAAGCCCAAAAGATCGTCACCGCTGATAATTTCGCGCCAAGGACCAGCACAGCCTGCTCCGCCTGTTGATTCCCAGACTGCGATTTCCAAATTGATGGCATCTACACCTCCAAAAATGGCATCACTGGTACCGATAATTTCAACATTTCCGGTTGCAGGAGCTACAAATGTGTACCATACCGACTGATCGGGGTTGAAACCGCCAGGATTTGGTTCTCCTGCTGCAGTTGCACAGAAATTGTTTTGAGAACCGTGTGCCGGGCCGGGAGTTGTTCCGACCTGTCCTCCGGAAGGATTTCCCAATGCAATAGCATTACAAGGCAGGTCATTAGGTCCGGCAGGATCGCGGGGGTCGGCCCAGACTTCAATATCAAAAATACCTTCCTGAAGATCGGGATTGATTAGTGAACCCTGACCATCGACCATAATGTAATAGGTTCTTCCGGGTATCAGACATTCTACTTCGGCTGTTTCATCCCAAAGCAGACCAAATCCTTCATATTCACTGTGAATTTCAGTCAAAGGATCTGCACAGCCCATATTCAGTGCATCGTAAACAGCTACTTGCAAGTCTATACGGTCTGAGAAGAAACCGGCACTTTCAAGACGGATTTCTACCTTTCCGGAAGGCGGGGCAACGAAAGTGTACCAAACACCCTGATCATTTCCAAAATTGGAAGGAATCGGTTCAAAAAGATTATCGGCACAATAATTATTTTGATTATTGAGGCCCACTGTGCCATTTGGAACAGGCGCTCCGAGTGGAATAGCATTACAGATAGAATCGTTTGGAGCAGGCGGAATCCCGCCATCGCTGACTGTGACATCAAAAATGCCGTCTACATTTAGTCCAGAACCGTCTATTAGAATCCAATATCGGCGATTAGGATCCAAACAACGGACATCTAATGTCTCATCAAAAAGCCCAGGCGTATAATCACTGTCAATATTATTTAATACTCCAGTACAGGTATTGTTACTCGTACTGTAAAGTGCTACTTGGAGATCTACGGCATCAGTGCCTATTGGAAAAGGCAAATCACTTTCTGCATCGATAATCACGTGACCGGATGGCGGCGTAATAAAGCTGAACCAAACAGTTTTATCGGAAGACCAATTACCCGGATTAGGGTCTGCAGTATTGGTCGCACAAATATTAGTTTGGCTAAGATTTGGCGTTCCTACAGAACCCCCTGTAGGCACGGTACCAATATGCTGTGCATTACAGATAAGGTCTCCTGCCTGGGTAATTCCATTGTCATAGATTTCCAAGCCAAAAAATCCCTGCTGTCCATTACTTCCAGTTAGAAAACTATTATCACCATCTACCAATAAAAAATAAGTAGTATTTGGCTGAAGACAGTCCACAAACATTTCTTCATCCCAAATAATACCAATACCATCTTGTTCCTGTCGAATCAGGTTAAGTGCACCGGTACATGTTCCATTACTTGAACTGAAAAGCGCAATCTGCAGGTCAAGCCCATCCCCTAAATTCTGAGGGTCGCTATTTGCATTAAATCGGATTGTTGCTGCCGGATTTGGGCCTGTAGTAAATTGAAACCAAACACCCTGCTGATTGCTGCCGCCTCCCCATGGATTGGGCTCTGCTGTATTAGTAGCGCAAAAATTACCCAAGTTACTTAAACCATCATTACCGACAGATGCTCCTGATGGCAAGGTACCTAGATTTACAGCATTGCAAATTTGATCAAAAGCTGCGCCCGGAAGGGTAAAGGCACCTGTGGCTGTGATTGTAAAGTTGACAGAACCAGAACTTGAACCGGCAGGAATACTCAAAGTAAAGGTTGAGCTGCTTCCCGGGGCCGGAGTTGGAAAATTCTGGCAAATCTGCTGCAAACAGCTTTCACTTATTATACAGGCTGCTCCATCATCTTCAAATGCGCGAAAACAGACCTGAAGGTTGGCAGGATAAGCATTTGCACAGTCAAAAGTTTGACTGTATTGCGTGTTTGGGGGATTGGTAAAGCAAAGTCCCCTTACAGGATAGGTTGTATAACCCTGACCTGCTACCTCTACCCGCCAATGCGGTTCGGGTGCTCCTCCTAAAAAACCGTCTGTACAGGTAGTTGACGAGTTTCCGCTGTTCACTCTTACGGTAAGCGTTACCTGAGCAAAAAGAGTCTGAGCTGAGAAAATCAAAAAGATAAACAGTGTTTGTATATAATTTCTGTACATAAACAGCTTATGTTATGTGGGTTACATTTTATTTAAGATAATCTATAATCCCAGATGTGAATTCAATGATGTAACTGATGAGAGTTTAACACTTAAAAATAGGTAAAATAATTTTCAACTGAAAAAAAAGGAAGAAATTACTATTCTTTATGTTTTAGTAATCCGTTCATTATTGAAAAAAAATCTAAAATTAGCATCATATAAGAATAACGCAATAAAAGTAACAAATGTTGTCTGATGGGCGTTACAGCGTTAAATTTCAAATCAGGCATTTTGATTTTCAGCAAAAAAAAGCGCTAATCATTAGCGCTTATAAAATTTTGGAATAATCTAATCATATCTACCCCTTGGCATATTTGGATCGCGGCGACGATTATTTAAGTCTGAAAAAATACCAAGTCCTAAAATAATGATATTGGGTATTGTAATAATCCAAAAATTTGCATATCTCTGATTTTCAACCTCCCGACGACGTAGGGCCAATTTTTCTTTTATTTCGGGAGAGAGTTTCTTTTCATCGACTTCGCTATATTCAATCTTTGGC
>JBIKQC010000435.1:0-4258 GCA_044349855.1 Saprospira sp. | reverse complement strand
ACCGTACAGCAAAACGTGGGGGCGGTTATTTTTTTCCGCTTCCCGTTTTTCTGTTAAATTTCTTCTCAATTGGTATTCCCAACTAAAAGTTGCATTTATTACTTGAATCTAAGTTTTATAAAATTCGCTTTTCGATTTTAATCTGCTTACCTTCTTATTCAGCTTTATTCTCTTTAGGCATTATTTAAAATATAAAATTTTTAACCTGATTTCATAAAAAAACCCGCTGAATTGCTTCAGCGGGCTTTTATATTTTTATTACGTTGCCTGCAGATTAACCTGCTACTACTTCAACTTCGCGTGGAAGAATGCTAACGTAAGAGCGGTTTTTATAACCTTTTTTGAACTCAACGATACCGTCGCAAAGAGCGAAGATAGTAAAGTCTCTGCCTACACCTACATTGAGGCCTGGGTGAAACTTAGTACCGCGTTGACGGATGATAATGTTGCCGGCAATAGCCAATTGACCGCCGAACAATTTAACACCCAGGCGTTTACTTTTACTATCGCGGCCGTTATCGGAGCTACCTACACCTTTCTTGTGTGCCATGATTTTATTCTTTTAGTTTTGCGTGGATTAAATGTTTTAATTAAGCGATGCTGTCAATTTTAATTTTGGAGAAAAATTGACGGTGACCGTTTTTCTTACGGTAGCCTTTGCGGCGTTTTTTGTGGAATACGATAACTTTGTCGCCTTTTACGTGCTGTAGTACAGTGCAGGCTACTGAAGCTGCTAAAGTGGGTTTGCCCACTTGGTAAGTGTCGTCTTTGGCCAGGAGGAGTACTTTCGAAAAAGTAACTTTATCACCCTCGTTGGCAGCCAGACGGTGGACAAAGATCTCTTGACCCTCGCTCACCTTGAATTGTTGTCCTTGAATTTCTACGATCGCGTACATCTTACCTTGTTAGATAATAATTTTAAAAAATAGATTACAATAAATTCCAAACAGGGAGATTTTATCCCAATTTGGCCTGCAAAGCTAAGAACTATTTTCATTTATTAAAATTTATTTAGTAATTTTTTGTTAAAAAAAGTGAAAAACTAAAAATCACAGGCATTTGCGGAAGCATTTAATTATTTTTGCAGCGACAAATCAAAAGCGCAAGATAAAAAGTGCAAACAGAGTTCCTTTCTGTCACAGAACAAACCATTTGTTAAATTCAAAATAGATAATTCAATGAAACAACTGACTTTCTTAATATTATTGAGCTTTGCAATCCTTTCCTGTAATGGAAGCGCCGAAAAAACAGCTGACAATAAAAAAGATGAACATGCCGGTCATGATAACAATCACGATCACAAGCATTCAGTAGCTGAAGACAAAGGAGACGGCATTCACTATGGCCTGAAAAAAATTACGGCAGACGGTGCAGTTCAAAGCGCAGATATTATTGCCAAACTGGAAAAGGGCGACAAATTGGAGGAAATAACACTTGAAGAGGATGTAAAGGTAAAAGGCCTTAAATCAAAAGTTGAAGGTACAATAGTTGAAATGTGCAAAATGTCGGGATGTTGGTTTACTTTCAAAACTGCAGAAGGCAAAATCCTGCACGTTCAAATGAGAGAACATAAACCCACGCCAAAAGAATGGGCAGGAAAAACCGTAATTGTAGAGGGCGAAGCTTACAAAGAGGTAAAAAGCATAGAAGAACTGAGACATGCTGCAAAGGCCGATGGTTTGTCAAGAGAAGAGATTGCCAAGATAAATTCACCAGAAACGTCATATAACTTCATTGCAGAGGGTGCAATTCAAAAAAAATAATAGCTTGCAAACTAGGCCTTTACTGATTTTTCGTAATATTATTTGAAAATAAATAAAAAAAACTTGGAAATTAAGATTTATAAGCCCTATATTTGCAACCGCTTAGAATAAATACAAAATTACAAGCAAATCGAGGTCGATCTTGTAGCTCAGCCGGTAGAGCATTTGACTTTTAATCAAAGGGTCTCGGGTTCGAATCCCGACAGGATCACAAATAGTTTTTATTACTTACAGTCTATTTCACGGTAGATCTTGTAGCTCAGCCGGTAGAGCATTTGACTTTTAATCAAAGGGTCTCGGGTTCGAATCCCGACAGGATCACAATTTTCAAACGACCTTTTCTACTTTTGTAGAAAAGGTTTTTGTTTTTCCACAAATTCTATCTGCTATGCAACTTCAATTTTACAAATATCAGGGAGCAGGCAATGATTTTATTCTCATAGACAATCGCAGTGGTGTTTTTAATTCACCTTCTCCAAAGACAGTTTCTAAACTATGTGACCGCCGATTTGGAATAGGAGCTGACGGATTGATGCTGCTTCAACTTTTGGATGGGTATGACTTTGAAATGATTTATTACAATGCTGACGGCAATCCGGGCTCAATGTGCGGTAACGGCGGTCGTTGTATTGCCGCCTTTGCTCATTTTCTGGGCATTGTGGAGAAAGAAACAAAATTTATGGCCGTTGATGGTGAACATGAGGCCAAAATTCCTGTTTTAGAATTTGTAGAGTTAAAAATGGGCAAGGTTCAGGATATTTTTCTTTCAGAAAGCCATTGTTATCTAAACACGGGCTCTCCGCACGATATCCGTTTTGTTGAAAACGCAGATGAAACAGATGTTTACAATACCGGTAGAAACATCAGATACAATGAGCCTTACAGACTTAAAGGTGTGAATGTCAATTTCGTAGAAATTACTGACAAAAACTGTTTAAAAGTCTATACTTACGAACGTGGGGTTGAAGATGAAACCTTGGCCTGCGGAACAGGTGTCACAGCCTCTGCCCTAGCCTATTTTTTGCAAAAAACTGATAAAAAAGAAGGTTTTCACAAAATTGCGATCACTGTAAAAGGAGGAAAATTGTCTGTTCATTTTCAATTCGAAAAGGAAGAATTTTACGATATTTGGCTTTGCGGACCGGCAGTACAGGTCTTTGATGGAGTTATTGATTTGAGTTAATTATCTGCTCTTCATTTTTTAACCGCAAAGCACATAAGGAATCACGCAAAGTGTGCAAAGTAATCAACCTTATTTTTAAGTAACCAAGATATGTTAAGACAAATAAGCAAAAGATCTATAATCTTAAATCTGCTTGTAAATTTTAACCGCAAAGCACATAAGGAAACACGCAAAGTGCGCAAAGTGATCAACCTTATTTTTAAGTAACCAAGATATGTTAAGACAAATAAGCACAAGATCTATAATCTGATAATCTGCCATCTGACAATCTATAATCTGACAATCTATAATCTGACAATCTAATTTACCATGAGCAAGGATAAAATAAAAAGCAATAATCTTATTAGTATAAATGTCGGACTTGACGACAAACGCGTACCCATTCACATGGAATGGTCCGCAACTGAAGGGCAGCCTGAGCCTTTAGAATGCAAAGCCATGCTGCTGTCTATTTTTGACAAAGATCATCGGGACACCTACAAATTGGACCTTTGGACTAATGAAATGCAGGTGATAGAAATGGACAAATTCATGTATCAGACACTTAGAGGTCTTGCCGAAACATATTTTAAAGCAACGAACAACTCTAATCTATCAAATGATTTCATGCGTTTTGTTCAGTATTTTGGTGAAAAAACAGAGGTACTTCCAAAATAAACAGCTGATTTTATATCGTTTACATAAAAGGGCCAGCCAAAAGTAATATCTAAACCCTGAGATTTAATTAAATGCATTATTTCACCATTATTAAGTGCAGATAAAAAAGGGTCCCTCGAGACTTTTTTGGACTGCCCATTTCTTTTTATTACTAAATTTAAAATAGTGACACCAATGCGGATATTAGATAAAGTTATCAGATAATAAATATTTGAATTTGCTTACTTTGTTTAACTTTGCCGAACTAATAAAAAATCCGATTTGGTATATCACTTTAAAATTCAATTCGGACTCCAAGGAACAATATATCTGCATGAAAGCTAATTTAAAAAAACTGCCCGAATCGAATAAGCAAGCTATCAAGTTTGTTATCATAGGCATTTTGGCAGTACTGACGGATATTATCTGCTATTTTATAGTCTTACAGATGCTTCCTGAAATTGTTTTTGGCCTCGAAAACGAGATGGTAGCTAAAGCTATTTCCTTTCTTTGCGGATTTTCAGTTACTTATACCCTGAACAACCGCTGGACCTGGAGAAAAACTGACCATACGAAAGAACGAATTATCAAATCTTTGATTTTATATTCCATTTCTTTAGCCATCAATGTATTCCTGAACTCATTCTTCTTGCAGTTGCTGGAAAAACAGGGGTAT
>JBIKQC010000434.1:0-4265 GCA_044349855.1 Saprospira sp. | reverse complement strand
ATCTGGTAAAGGTCCGCATTGAATTGAAAGTAGATCGCGATATGGAATATGTGCACATGAAAGATATGCGCGCATCGGGCTTTGAGCCTGTAAATGTGCTGAGTCAGTACAAATATCAGGGCGGATTGGGCTACTACGAAAGTACCCGCGATGCTGCGACCAACTTTTTCTTCAGCTACCTCAGCAAAGGCAATTATGTGTTTGAATATGGCCTTCGTGTCAACCACAAAGGAGATTTCAGCAATGGTATCACTACGATTCAGTGTATGTACGCGCCGGAGTTTACGAGTCACTCGGAAGGAGTGCGGGTGAAGGTGGAGTAGGCTGTGATGGACTTATTCAAATGCGAACGCACTGCGTTCGCAATTGAATTGGTGATAATATGATAAGGTTTTAGAGAGGGCTTCGGCCCTCTTTTTTTGTTGGTTTGCTTTTTTTGAAAAAACAAAATGTATGCTCGACTTGACTTTTTAGATATTTTAGGATATATTTGTTTTTGAAATGATATTATCTATTTTTAAGGCTTTTTCAGGTTTATTGTATAAACACTTGAAATGAAATTCCATCTAACTCTGATTATACTCTATTTTTTTAACTTTAAATATGGCTGAATTTATCGAAAAATATATAAATCCTTTCACCGATTATGGGTTCAAGAAACTGTTTGGTGAGGAGTTAAATAAGGATCTGCTTTTGGACTTTCTAAATGAATTGCTAAAAGAAGAGCAGGGCCAAATAAAGGATTTAATATATTTAAAAACAGGTAAACTTGGAACTACTGAGGTAGATGAACTTGAAACGAGATTTGACAAGTGGCTTTACGTGATCAGGAATTTAAATAAACTTGATAGAATCCCGGAAAAACTGAGAGAACGAATCTTTGACAAAGTATTTGAAACTGCCGAAATTGCCAGATTTACACAAGATCAGGTCCGTTCCTATGAAGACAGTTTGAAGTATTATCGGGATTTACGAAACTCATTGGAAACTGCAAAAGATGAAAAGGCAATCGAAATAGCAAGGAATTTAATGAATAGTGTTATTTCAATTGATATTATTATAAAATCAACCGGATTAACGAGAGATCAAATTGAAAAACTAAAATAATTGTGGGCTTATCATTTCATTATTCCCTCTCCGATATAATTGTAAAAAATAACCTTATTATTCTTTACTTTAATAATCAAAAGCGCTAAACAGAACCTCCTTTAGCTAAACAAAAGACCTCCTCACTATTTTTTATTCCCAAAGCAACTCCTAATCGCATATCGCGATACGCGATAAAACGTCAAAAATATTTGATAGATAGCGGAATAATTCGTAATATTGCATATCGCGATACGCAATATAAATATTATGAAGACTGAAAACCACCAACTCAAACCACAAGATGTATTGCTCCTGCTTAAAATAGTGAGCGACAACAACACAAGCTGGAATCAAAAACCGGTTGCGGAGGCATTGGGCTTTAGCCAATCGGAAGTAAGTGAAGCTGTAGCTCGCTGCAAATACTCCGGCTTATTGGCTCCCAATGGTAAAACTGTATTGAAAATATCTCTTATGGAGTTTTTACAATACGGCTTTCGTTTTGTGTTCCCGCAAAAACCTGGTGCTGTGGTAAGAGGTGTGCCTACTTCGCATTCAGCAGCACCATTAAACGAAACAATACAAAGTACAGAAGATTATGTGTGGCCATACAGCAAAGGTACGGTTCGGGGGCAGAGCATTGTACCCCTTTACCCATCTGTACCAGAAGCTGCATTGAAGGATGAAAAACTGTATGAATTATTGGCCCTGGCGGATGCCTTGCGTGTAGGCAGAGCCAGAGAAAAAGAATTGGCAATTACAGAACTGAAAAAACGCTTTGAACTTGGAGAATAGAACAATAAATATTGCGGTTGTTGCTGAAATAGCTGAAGCTCTGCAGGATATTAAAAATGACATGGTGTTTGTTGGCGGTGCTGTGGTAAGTTTATATGCTGATGACCCTGCAGCGGATGAAATTCGTCCTACAAAAGATATTGACATTACTTTAAATATTGTCAATCTAACTCATTGGCAACAGGCACAGGAAAAGTTGGGCTCACTTGGTTTTTATCCCGACCCATTTGGTCATGCTATCTGCAGTTACAAATACAAAGATATACCTGTAGATATTATGACTTTAGAAGATGGTCCTTTGGGCCCTAGCAATCGTTGGTATAAAATAGGATTTAACAATTTGTGGACAGTATCCGCCAAAGATCAGGTCATAAAAATTCTGTCGGCACCCTGTTTTTTAGCCACTAAATTTGAAGCTTTTAAAAATAGAGGAAGAGATTACCGAACCAGTCATGATATTGAAGATATTGTTTATATATTCGATAATCGAATTAATTTAGTTGAAGAGATAGCCAAAGAGGACGTGCTGATTTCCAATTTTATAAAAGAGCAGATTCAAGCAATAAAAAATAAAGGCTTATTGGAAGAGGTATTAATGGCCCCACATTCATCCAATGATGTCTAAAGAAAGAATTCCGATAGTAGAAGAAAAAATCAACCAAATACTCAATCAATAAATTGGTATTTATCATATTAACTAGAAAGATTTACCGTCTATTAGGTTTAATTATAAACTCGACATAATACCAATGAATTATGAAAAATAAGCTCATATCTTTGTATGGTTTTCGATGAAAATTGAAAATTGTACAGTAAAAGACACACAAAAGTAATCCATGCTCAAGCACATTATTCACAATAACAGCAGTTTAGCCTATCGTAAACAAGGGCAGGGTCCTTGTTTGCTCTTTCTTCACGGATTTTGTGAAGACAGCAGCATGTGGGACGATTTTATCATCGGATTTGAAAAAAGCTATACTGTTTTGAGGCCTGATTTACCCGGATTTGGGATTTCTGAAGCCTATAACAGGATCTCAGTAGAAGAAATGGCCGATGCCCTAAATGCCATTCTGGAAAAAGAGCAGATTGAAAACTTTGTGTTTGTCGGACATTCCATGGGCGGTTATGTGGCAATGGCCTTTGCTGAAAAATATGCGGTTAAATTGAAGGGACTCTGTCTTTTTCATTCACATCCCTTTGCCGATTCGAAAGAGAAAAAACAGAATCGCCGAAAAACTATAGAGTTTATGGAGCGTTGGGGCTCTGCCGTTTTTGTGAAGGAACTGGTTCCCAAGCTTTTTGCCAAAAGCTTTGTACAGGAAAATGCGGAATTTGTCAGTCAGTTTTCTGCACGTGCAGAAAATTTCCCTCAAAAAGGAATTATTGCTGCTACAAATGCAATGATTGAAAGGCCCGACAGATCGGAGATTTTGAAGCAGCTGAAATGTCCCGTTCTATTTATCATCGGTAAACTGGATGAGGCCATTCCTTTTGAAATCAGCGAATCACAGGTAAAACTGCGACCCAATGATCAGGCTTATCTGTTGCCGGTGGCACACATGGGGATGTTTGAAGCCAAGGAAGATTGTATTGGCATATTGGAAATGTTTTTATCTGAAATCCAACACTGATTGCCGAAACTGCGTTTAAATATATTGGTACTTAGTAGAAGGTACTAAGTAGAGGGTAATAAACTTTTAACTCAGTACTTTTTTGTTCACATTAACACGGATTTTTAAAAAATGAGGATTAGGTTATAGAGCTCGGCTGAATCGAGCAAAATAAAATATCTGTGTTACATTAGTAAATAAACATACCGTCTTATGCCTTTTCTCCTAATACTTTTTGTGATCTTTTTTACTGGACTTAATGCGCAGGATGCGCCTTACAGGTCGGGAGAATTATTGCTGCAATTTGAGAAAAATACGGAACTGAAGAATTGGGAATGGTTCAAATCTATTGAGGGCGCAAAACTGAAGGTGCTGGATCAGGATTGGAATTTATATGTTTTGGAATTTGACAGTCTGAAATACAGTGCTGATGTTTTGTTGAAGAATTTTCAAAAAGATAAAACAGTACGTTTTGCACAGTACAACCATATATTGAGCCTGCGAAATCTGCCAGATGATCCAAAATACGATCAATGGCAATGGAATCTGGAACTGTTGGGACTTCCTACCGCCTGGGAATACAGTACCGGCGGACTTACTGCTGTTGGCGACAGTATTGTAGTGGCAGTCATTGATGGCGGATGCGATCTAGGTCACGAGGACCTTTCGTCAAATATTTGGAAAAATTGGGATGAAATTCCGGGAGACAGCATCGACAATGACGGTAATGGTTATAACGACGATTTTTTTGGATGGCAGGTGCTGAATGAAAAT
>JBIKQC010000433.1:0-4268 GCA_044349855.1 Saprospira sp. | reverse complement strand
CACATATTCTAATATTTCTTACATAAATTAAAAAACATGGTACTTATATCAAGTCTAACCAACCAACAAATTACATCCTCTGATATCGGCTGCATCAAAGCGGCCCAACACCTCAAAACTGCCATCAGCATACACTTTCCCCAAGTCATCGGTAGCAATAAAAGCACAGGTATCAATGTTGGCTAAATCTATCAGATTGATCGCTCCATTCCGCCCAAAGGGCAACAGACAAAGGGGATCGGTACTGTCTCTTATCAAAACCCTGAGTGTATCTGATGGATAAAAAATCCCATTTTCTTTAGAATAGCCCTGTGACATAAGTTCTGTCATACCATATTCGGAATGAATTGAATTCAATTCAAATGCTTTAGAGAGTATTGCATGCATTTCTTCTCTCAGCAATTCTTTTCGGCGGCCTTTCATTCCGCCTGTTTCCATAATTATCGTATTTTTAAGTGACATTGGGTATGCTTTGGCAAAATCAAGTAGGGCAAAACTCACACCCAACAATAGTACCGGCAGATTAAGTTCGTTCATTTCGTTCAACCGTTCAGCCAACTTATCATGTTCGTAGAGGAAAAAACCGCTTTGTGAATAATTCGAAAGTTTAATAAAATGTTCCGCCATATATATCAGTGAAGATCCTTCCCTTTCCAAATAAGCAGGTAAAAGTGCCATTACAGCATAATTTTCAGGAGATCCGTAGAACTTTTCGAAACCTTTGACACAGTTTTGTAAATAGAATTGCGTAGACTTAACATGGTGCTGACTTTGCTGCATTCCGCTCGTTCCGCTGCTCAAAAATATCTTCTCGGTTTCCCATTCTCCTGTCTTTATCGTTTTTGTTTTAAAAAAACTGATGGGAAGGAATGGAATTTGCGAAGGATTGGTTATATCTTTATGGCTAAGGCCTAAGAGGCTTATAAATTCGGCATAGAGCGGATTAAACTCTGCCTGATAATGAAAAATCTCCATACAAATTTGGTCAAATTTTTGCGGAGTTATTTCAGATATCTTTTGCAGGAGTGCGTTTCTTTGCTGATTCATCATTTGGCTTTTCAAAATTCATGATAATGAACCGAAAAATACTGAGTTTTTTTCTCATAGTCGGCATTCTGGGAATGATTTCCTGTAAAAAGAACAATTATCCCGATGAACCTGTTTTAGAATTCAAATCGCAATCCAAAAACACGATGAAACAAAACGGACAGGATTCAATGATTCTTGTCTTTAACTATACTGATGGTGACGGAGATGTAGGCAATGACAGTATTGATAATATTTTTCTTCTGGATAAAAGAACTGAACAAATTCTAGCCTCCTACCGTTTTCCAAATGATACGGATACCGAAGTTGGTGAGTACAGAAAAGGAGAACTGCAGCTTATTGTTTACTCGGGCTGCTGCATTTACAATGATACAAGTTTTGCAACCTGTACAGCAAATCCAAACCAATCTATGGATACAATGCGTTATATAATAGAAGTAAAGGACCGCTCAGGAA
Source organism: Saprospira sp. (assembly GCA_044349855.1). Lineage (GTDB taxonomy): Bacteria > Bacteroidota > Bacteroidia > Chitinophagales > Saprospiraceae > Saprospira. The sequence continues at coordinate 2,765 of JBIKQC010000433.1, read as the reverse complement.
AAATGAGCAACAGAATTGAATCAGAGGATTTAATTTTGGAATGTAACTAACCAAAATTGTGACCCCAATGCGAAATAATTATTTTTTTATAGCTGCTGCCGTTATGTTTTTGACAGTCTTTTTCAATGCCTGTCAGCCCCCTCCCATGTTCGATGAAACGCCTGCTATTGAGTGGAACCGTTTCTCAAAAGATACAGTACAGCAGTTTACCGGCGCTGTGAGTATGATTGTCAACTTTACGGACGGTGACGGCGATTTGGGACAAAGTGATACTGATTCACTGCCTAATATGCTGATTATCGATACCAGAACCGATGATACTATTTATTACCGTATTCCAAATATTCCTAAACAGGGTGCTGCCAATGGAATCTCAGGTGAAATAGAAGTGGATATGAGTACGATATGCTGTATGCTGCCTGGATTTCCTATTCTTTGCGGATCGATACCAAATGTACATGATTCCGTAGTTTATAAAGTAAAAATAAGAGATCAGGCCAATCGTTGGAGCAATGAAATTGAAACTGCTCCACTTAAGGTAAAATGCTTTGTACAATAAAACTTCAATTGATAAGTTTATTCATAAAAAGGTTTCGGTAAATACATCGAAATCTTTTTTTATGTGCTATTACCAATATTCTCTTTCTTACTTAAATAAACAGTAAAAGTCAATTTCTGATTTTAAAATTTCAACCTCGAGCTCTCAATAGAGTCAGTGATGAACACTAACTCCGAAGTGCTTAGCGAAGCAAATAAATTTCTTAATACGTATCTGGTTTCGATATATTTGTTCATCAAATACCGGTTAAAAATGAATCTGAACATTTACATAGTATTATTCCTTTTCCTTTATTTACCATTTTATACTAACGCTCAGTGCCCTGCTTGCGGCAATGGCATAATTGATGTCGGTGAAACCTCTGTCAATTGTCCTGTAGATGTCATTGGTATCAATATGACAGCATCCTGTTCCAGTCCCTGCGCTCAACCTGCCGGTAAAGACCCAATTGCAGGACAACGGTTAACCGGAATTGATTTTTCTACTGCTACAACAGCTTACTATTCGCCTTTGGGTGCAACAGCAGCAACACTGCCACAAACACTTGTTGGCGGATGGTCCTTTGCCGGAGCGCCCTCGGCTACAACGTCAGGCCTAGTGCCTGCCAATGACGCTTTTGGCAATCAGACAGGTGTTGTTTTTCCAACAAGTTGCTGTGCAAACAACCAGAATGGTTTTGTGACTGCCAGTTTCTCCAGTTCCGGTACTCCGGGTGCAGGTGGATGCAGTGGTTTACTTGGCGCTAATTTTGATGGCCAACTTAACACAGGTTCTAATCCCAGCATGGCAGTTCTGAGGGGCGGTAGCGGAGGCAATAAACCGACCCTCAATTCACCAATTTATAACACAGGTACAGTTAATGTTTTTAAAATTCAATTTTTTATTGGCGCAAATACTACTCCGGGCTTAGGTTGGAATTGTACAACAAATCCCAGTGTTTTTCTTGATTTCAGTGTAAACGGCACCAACTGGACGCAGATAATGCAGCTCAAAACGGGCACTTCTTCTGACATGTGTTCGGGCGCTTCTAGTAATACATCCTGGTTTACGGAAGGCAGTTGGTCTAGAGTCTGCCTTAGCGTTTTTAAAACTGCAGCTAGCGGAAATCATATCGCAGGAAATTATTATGCAAATGCTGCTTCAAATACAGCTCCTTCAGGCATTATGGTTGACCCACAGTGGTTCAATGCTGGATTTCGATACCGATTGCGTTATGTTTCCAACGGTTGCGATGGAAATACAGCGGCATCTAATTTTGCGGGTGTTAAACCTCCGGGCAATCCTGGCCGCTATGTTTACATCGATTTTCCTGTTTTTACTTCGGGCAGCGAGTGTATCCCTTGCGGACTTTCCTTTACCAATATGTGCGGTTTTGGCGATGACACTAATGATGACGGCGTTGGAAGTGACTTATTTACTACCTCAACAGTTCCAATTGGCACATTGCGACGTGGCGTAAATATGGCCGAAAAGGGTGTAGAAATTTTTACGCTTAACGGTACAAGTTTCACAGGTTCTACTTTTTCAACGAATGATAATCTTTGTGATGCAGAAGGGACGGATAAGCAATGTATTACTAATGGTGGCATTGCCATTCAGTTTTTGATAACTCAGGACTATCAGCCAAGCGGAAGCTGTTCTTCCGTAAGTATTCCTACAGTCAACTATTACAAACTGGCAGGTCATGGTGCAAGTACAGCAACAGCGCAATCAGTACAGATGTCACCTGTGACAGCTGCCGGTAAGGTAAATCTGATCGGTTGGCGAAGCAGGGCTACCATTTTCATGAACTGCAATACAACCAATTTGGATCTATTTGGCGCCTGTAATGGCTATCTTTTTACATTACCTACTGCCATAAATCAGCCTCGCGGATTTTTCAATCTGTACATTGATAATACTACCGGTAAATCAACTTCAGTTTACGGTGCTGCAAGTACCTGTCGCGGCTATTTTGGTGGGCCCGTCATTGCCCCTATTTCAGATGTAGACCTAACTCAGGTTGGGACTGTAGACGGAACTGCCTGTGCTTCAGGTGTTGGACTTGTTTTTACAGCTGATGCGCTTATGTGTAATGGAACACCGGTTTCTACCATGAATGTCTCTATTTTCAGTTTGCCGGGCATGACCTTGCATTCTCAGCACAACAGTGGTTCTGACGGCACTATTGCGATTACAGTTCCGGGAGATTATTTGATAGAAACGC
>JBIKQC010000432.1:0-4271 GCA_044349855.1 Saprospira sp. | reverse complement strand
TTTAAATTTGTACTTTTAGAAGAAACAATTGAAATTATCAATTGCTATTTTCCTTTTATCATACACAGAACTTGGTATAGGGTTATCTTTACGATAGCACAAAAAAACGATCCTTTAAATAAATTTATTGATTTTTTTATGACTGGAACGGAGTATCCCGACTAACTTACAATTACATTCAATACATATATTTTAGTATTTTTTTAAGTTAGTAATTCAATTCTATGACATAGTCATCGCTGGATTTTGGGTGAAATTCTTAAATTTAAAAATAAGATTTATGGTAGTAGTGTAAATAGAAAACTATTGATTGTGAAATATTTATAATATGAATAAAATAAGACATGAGGTATTTTGGCCTGCTTTTGGGCTTTTGAGTCTTGCGCTGATATTTAGCATCTATGATTCCAAATCATTTTTAGAAATCGTCACCTATCTTAACAATCTCTTACTAACAAAATTGGGTTGGCTGTTCAGCTTGTCCACACTTCTGATGGTTTTTGTCTGTATTGCAATTTGGATTTCACCTCTTGGAAAAGTTCGTATTGGTGGTCCGGAGGCAAAACCACTACTCAATCGATGGCGTTGGTTTGCAATTACCCTTTGCACCACAATTGCAACCGGCATACTTTTTTGGGGGACAGCAGAGCCGATGTATCACTATTCAAATCCGCCCAAAAGCAGCGGTATATCCGGCGGGACGGCGGAGGCGGCAGAGTTTGCCATGTCCACAGTATATTTGCATTGGACAATTACCCCTTATGCCATCTATGCACTTCCCACAATTGCATTTGCACTGGCTTTTTATAACCGAAAGGCTCCATTCAGTCTGGCTTCCATGCTTTTTCCGCTTCTGAAGAAACAAAACGGTGCCGTCACTCCGCCCAAAAATCTCTCTTCTTTTGTGGATGTGCTCTGTCTTTTTGCTTTGGTAGCAGGAATGTCGGCATCATTAGGGACAGGGATTTTGACTTTGGCGGGTGGATTGAATTCACTTTTCGGAATTGAGAAAAATGCATTCCTTTTGCTGATGATCTGCGTTGTAACAGTAGCGGCATTTGTCATTTCAGCATCAAGCGGCCTGATGAAAGGTATTAGAATTTTGTCCACAATAAATGTTTATGCTTTTATTGCTATTGCACTCTTTATCTTTTTTTTAGGTCCGATTTGGGATGTGATCAGTCTAAGTTTTAATGGAATATTGGCCTTTATAGGTGGTTTTTTCGAAAAAAATCTTTACAATATTGTGCACCCGGAAGATGATTGGGCAAACAGCTGGACCGTATTCTTTTGGGCCAATTGGATGGCATGGGCACCTATTTCTGCTATGTTTTTGGGAAGGATTTCACTGGGTTATACAGTCCGGGAGTTGCTGCTGTTCAATTGGATAATACCTGCACTTTTTTCAGTTGTCTGGATGTCAATTTTCAGTGGTACGGCTTTGAGTTTTCAAATGGATGGCAGTGCCGATCTGGTGGGTGTTTTGAATGATTCAGGTTATGAATCGGTTATTTATGAAATCATGAAACATTTTCCGCTTAAAACCTTTTTGCCGGCATTCTTTATATTGATTGTATTTCTTTCTTATGTGACAGCGGCAGATTCCAATACAGAAGCCATGGGGGGAATCAGTATAAAAAACATCAATGCAGAGCAGGCCACTCCGCCCATTTTTATAAAAGTGATTTGGGGGATCTGTATTGGCGCTACTGCCTATATTATGGTTAGTGCTGCCGGTATTGAAGGTATTAAAATGTTGTCGAATCTTGGCGGTTTACCCGCATTGATTCTTCTCAGCACAGTTATGATAGGCATGATCTGGCTTGTCATTAAAAGTTATTCTAAAAATAGCGGGACCAATTTTTAATAAAAAAAGATTCTTGAAATTTACTGCTTTTTTGAAGCGCCTAATTTGTAAATCACTAAAACTGCTCTATATGTTCAGACCAAATATTTCTAAAGAAGATATAAATCGGTTGGATCTCTATCAATACGATGGACATATCCATCTCGTTGAGGAAGAAAAACACGTGGATGGAGTTTTTGAACAGATAGCCCAGCACAAATTTATCGGGTTTGATACGGAAACTAAACCCACCTTTATCAGTGGTGACCGAAATAAAGTGGCTTTGATCCAGATTGCTATTCCTGACAAAGTATTTCTGTTCCGCATTAATAAAACAGGACTGTATAAAGAATTGATTTCCATTTTTGAAGATGAAAATATTCTGAAAATAGGGGTGGCAATTCATAACGATGCCCGAGAACTGCAGCAGATCATCAATTTTAGACCAAAAGGGTTTTTAGAACTTCCCGATATTACTACACAAATCGGAATTGAAGCCAGAGGCCTGAGGGGTTTGGCAGCAGTTATTCTAAATTGCCGTATTTCCAAAAATGCTAAGATTACTAATTGGGAAGCTCCTGAACTTACTGACAAACAGTGCATCTATGCAGCAACCGATGCCTGGGTCTGTTTGGAAATGTACCAAAAATTGCATGCATTGGATTTTTTGAAAAAGTAAATCCAATTTAAGTTGATACTATTAATGCGAATCAAGTGTTAAAAAAGGTCTTTTTTTTACATCAACGGATTAGGAATATTTGCCATAATAATTGGGCAATATGGTATTTATACAAACAATGCGCAGTTTTAACAGGTCACCCCTACGGGGCTTAAAAATTTTGTTTACATCTTAATACTAAGAACAGGTCGCTCCTCTGGAGCGAAAAATGGCTCCGTAGGAGTCAAATGTTCTTAGCTATAATTGAATAAGATGAAAAAAAAGCCCCGTAGGGGTGACCTTTTTGATTGTTTAACAAGGTTTTATAAATTTATTAGTTTTATAAAATCCAACCCTTGATTCACATTATTAATAAAACGGCAGAAAGTCTAAAAACTTTCTGCCGTTTTATTATTATACAATATAGCAGGCCAGAAAAATAAAGCTTTATGTTGCTACTTATGATCCTTTTTTTCCATTTTTTCAACTGCCTTCATTACCTTATCACTGAGTTCAGATTTATACGCTGCCAATTTAGTGGCAACTGTTTTATCAAAACTTCCGATAATCTGCGCAGCTAAAATCCCGGCATTTTTTGCGCCATCAAGTGCAACAGTTGCAACAGGAACACCGCCCGGCATTTGAAGAATTGATAATACCGAATCCCAACCGTCTATAGAATTTCTCGATTTTACAGGCACGCCAATCACCGGTAAAGTGGTCAAAGAGGCAACCATCCCCGGTAAATGTGCAGCTCCGCCGGCCCCTGCAATGATTACTTTCAGACCGCGTTCGCGGGCGGTTTTGGCATAGTCAAACATTCGTTCGGGCGTACGGTGAGCCGAAACAATTGACATTTCATAAAGAATTCCAAAAAAATCGAGCATTTCAGCAGCTTCGCTCATGATTTTGAGGTCCGAATCGCTGCCCATTATTATACCAACCATTTTATTGATTTGAGAATTTGAGAATTTGAGAATTTGAGAATTGTTGTAGAAAGATAATCATAATTATAGAACTCACTCCGTTCAGTTCAACATTCATAATTCAACATTCAACATTCAACATTCATAATTAACTAACGATCTTCAGCGTATTTTTAACCAAAAGGGTTTTTAAACGCAGATTTTCAACATCAGTATCGGTTATCGTAACGTGACCCATTTTTCGAAATGGCTGCGTCGTGTTTTTGCCGTAGAGGTGCAGATGAACCCCACTGATTTGTAATATTTCATTCAGTCCTTCATAGACAGGAATTCCACTGTAGCCTTCTTCTCCAAGGAGATTGACCATAGCCGAAGGCACACGAATAGCAGTATCGCCAAGAGGCAGATTGTAAATTGCGCGCAGATGCTGTTCAAACTGAGAGGTGATATTGCCTTCAATACTCTGATGTCCGCTGTTGTGCGGTCTGGGGGCCACTTCGTTAATCAGCAGTTTGCCTTCATTAGTGATGAACATTTCCACTGCCAAAAGGCCAACCATGCTTAATTTGTCCATTAGTCTGACAGCCAGTTCTTCCGCTTCTTTCAATAATTTGTCATCAGCAATAGCCGGACTGAATAGGTATTCCACCAGATTGGCCTCGGGGTGAAAAACCATTTCCACTGCAGGGAAAGCACTTATTTCACCCTTTGCATTTCGGGCAACAATGACGGCTATTTCTTTATGAATATCCACTAATTTTTCCAAAAGGCCTGGTGCATCAAATGCTTTTGGAAGATCAGCTTCGGTTTGGAGCAACTGAACGCCGCGACCATCATAGCC
>JBIKQC010000431.1:0-4279 GCA_044349855.1 Saprospira sp. | reverse complement strand
CCATTAATTCCTGCATAAGACGGTCGAGGATACCATTGATAAATCGTTTACTTTTGTCAGTGCTGTAAAGTTTTGCTACGTTTACATACTCATTGATTGTCACCTTTGTAGGAATAGAATCAAAATAAAGAAACTCGCAGATGGCCATTTTCATCATGAGCATATCAAGCAAAGCTACACGGTCTTCCTGCCAGTTTTTTAGTCTGGCTGCTACCATTGCCTGTAGTTCTTCATCGTTTCTTAAAACTCTGTAGATTAGATCTTTGCCCAATTCGTCTACAAATTCTGAATTTGGAAGCTGTTCAACAAAAAACTGATCATTTTGCGGCAATTCGCGAACGCTTCTTTTAACGGCACCGTAAACCAATGATTCGTCATCATCCCAGGTTGGAAAATGATCAAAAAGATATTCGTCAAATACTTCACTTTCACGCATTGTCATGTATAAACGTACAATTGCGTATTGATGTTCACGAAGCGGCGTTGATACGGTCGTGCGATAGGTTTCGTAGTAATCTGACTCGATAAAGGTTTTGTAGAGCTGACGCACCAAATCATCGTCAATCAATTGTATTATGCCTTCTTTTTTGAGTATTTTCTGAAAAACATCATTATCGCGAAGAGCTTTAATCACTGGATTTTCATACAATTTGAGAGAGACTTTTTTGTCATCTTCTGAAGGGACATACTTTTTAGCTTTAATTTCAAAATCTTTAAGGCTGTATGAAGCCACTTTTTGAAGATAAAGCATTGTCAACAGGTACAATTTGTAAGAGTTGTTGATGGACTTCATCAAAAATTTTTCGGCTGCAATCGTATCCATCGGATTCATCTCATGGGCGTACAACGCCTGCAAAACCTTGATTCTAATATTGTTTCTACTCAACATTGGTTGCCTGTTTCAAGAACTTTTAATATATAGCAAAATTAACAGAGCACTTCATAGCCGGATTATGTGCGGACACATTAAAACCTAAATAAGTAACAAACTCTAAGTTTAGCACTATTACAAATCTCTGCTCTGCTCTTTCACAGCGCAAAGGTACAAAATATTAAGAAAAACACAAATATGATTCTATTTTAATAACGGTAATTCCTGACTTTAATAAACTACTTAACAAAAATACTTAAAAAAGAAAGAGTGAAACTGCAAAATAAGAAACCAGAAATTTATATTTATTGCAGACAAAATGTCTAATTTGACAGTACCTCTAAGAAGTAAAACATAAAAACTAAAATTATAATTTAATACATATTTCAAAAAAATCTGTTATTCTCCTCCATCATAAATACCTGTCCTCAGATTATTTCGATTTGGGTCATTAAATAATTTTCTTCGGGTGGCCAATTCTACTCTGTCTGCTTTTGTCAGGCATTTATATTTCGTCGCCATAATTTCATCAAGTTCTTTGATAATCAATGCTCTTTTTTCCCAAAAATCTTTTGAAAAGGAGATGTCATCCAAAAGTTGCTGTTTCAATTGAAAAAGCTCAGGTTTAAAATCCTCACTATTTGCCGAGGCAGCTTCAATTCCGTCCAAAACTGCTTTGTGAATCCCCCGCCCCAATAAGCTGTAACGTTCATCATCGCTGAGTTCCAATCGCCAGTCCTGATGCGAAAACTCGATACTGTCCGTCTGATAGGCAATAATAAAAGTTTCTATCAAAATATTGTCGGTTTCCTCTTCCGTATGTTCCGCCAATTGCGCCCAATACCTGAAATCCCGGAAAAGTCGGTATTCCGTATTTTTTTTTACCAAATGCACCATAAAACCGGGAAAAGCTTCATTGAGCCAGAAAAAATCGGGCAATGAATCCTTAGTAGCCAAGGCCAGTTTTTCATTCACAATTTTATCAATTTCCTTTCTTAGATCAGCAGAGCGGTGATAAAGCATCCGAAAAGCCGGCAGGGTCTGCAAATCGGCCACTTCTTTCTGATAAACCTTGAGTTTTGCAGTCAGATCTTCTCCCAAAACTTTGTAGAGACGGCGGTCAAAAACCATTTCGGCCAGTTTTTTATCCGAAAGTCCGTCAAAACTGATGGTTCCGGCATAAATCCAACCTTCTTTTCCATCTGTAGTTTTTGCTTTTAACCAGGGTTCATCGTAGTCGATACCCTGAATTTTCATGGGCGTTGTAAAAGTTGTAATTTCATTGAGATAAGAGAGTACATCCTTTTCTTTGCATCGGCCGATTTCAGGCGCTGCAGGATCGGGAGCATCTCTTAAAATGGCAATTTTTGCTGTTACATGCAGTTTAATATCGACTCCGTCTGTACTTGTTGTGCGATCCAAACGTTTTTTATCAGCATGTATATGTTCTTCATTTTTATCCTGATTTACTTTTTTGCTATTGCAGGAGAAAATGAAGAAGATTAGAAATATACTTAAGTATTTTAATTTCATAATATTGTAATTATATATCTTTTTTTATTCGTAATAATTATGCGAACAAAGTTTGAAATAAAAAATTCAAATCTAATCGCATAACGCTGCAGCGGGATCTTCCGACAACTGAAACGGTGCCTTAGGCTCGTAAATTTTAGTTTTTTTTATTTAAAATATTTTCTAAGTAAATATTTCAATTCATGATTCGCATTTTTAACACTTTCAAATTACAGAACTGATTTATCATTTGCAAATTTACAATTTTTCCACGTCAATAATTCGATTACTTATTAACTTTGTAGAATATGAATCCGGAATCACATAACATCAAAACACAGAAGACAGCACGCTATTTCACACTCGGCAATGCCAATGAAAATACAAAAGTGCTTTACCTTGCCCTGCACGGCTATGGACAACAGGCGGAACGGCTCATCAAAAAATTCGATGAATTGGGTGACGAAACCTTTATCGTTGCTCCCGAGGGCCTTTCGCGTTTCTATTGGAATGAAAAAACAGGTCAGACCGGTGCTTCCTGGATGACCAAAGACGACCGCGAGGCCGAAATTGATGATTACTGCAACTATATTCAGGCAGTTTATGATATTTTCATTAACAAAGTATCAGAAACTACAAAAATTGTCCTGTTGGGCTTCTCGCAAGGCGGTGCAACAGCTATGCGCTGGCTGCTGCTGAACAGACCCGAAAGAATTGATTCAGTGCAGCTTTGGGGCTGCGATATTCCGCCTGAATTGGATTATAAAAATGCAGCTGACTATCTGAAATCCAAAAAACTTTACTGGATTTATGGAGATGCAGACCCATATTTGGGTGCTGATCGTGTACAGCAGTTGGAAAATCGCTTCCGACAATTCCAACTATCACCCGAGATTATCGTATTCAATGGCGGGCACGAGGTGGATAGGGAGGTTTTATCAGAATTACACGGATATTTATCTGATGTGCGGATATGAGGATGTGCGGATATGAGGATTTTAAAAATCTTCGATTTTTTCCAAGAGCACGAACAGTCTCTATTACATTTAAGCTGCATTGTTATCAATCGAGCTGATGGAAAAATGGACAAACGCTGCGACGGTTAGTTAACTTAAAATAATTCTGTTTGTGATAATGTAATTTTGTTGAACTTAAAGAGCGGGGGGCGTCTGGTAATGATTGGGTAAAGGATGCAGAGCAGCAGCTAAGAACAAGCATATCATATTGAGGAAAATGATATTGCCGAAGACTTTAAAGAAAAGAAAGCATACATAGCGAACAAAGATCACCCTAAATTTAAAACAAGCCAAAGCAATAGAATGGACAAATTTGAACATGAGACAGGTTATGTACTTCGTATTGTAAACAGGATAATACTAGAATGACAATCAACGAACAGAACTCTGAACATTTTATCTTTTTGTGAGCCGCAAGACCTATTATTTCAAAACATCTGGTATCTCTCATATAGACATCATGCTAAATATAGAAACGAGACATCCTGTTTATCCAAAGGATGAGGTGGAAGATTGGCGAAAAACTGATGCCACTCAGACCTGGCGTTGGGGAGCAGGTGTTTTTTAGTTGGGGGAGGAAGGCGAAGGGAAAAAGGAAGCGCTAAGTGGAGTTTAGAATATCTAAAAATAAAGGTGATTTTTGGTGGTTTGTGATTTATTTTTTTAGGTTTGTAGAAAGTAACTTAGTTCTATAATAATATTTTTTTTTAAGACTTATACTACTTATGAGCAGTTTTGTGAGGGGTATAAACAAGTTAGTGGCAATTTTACCAGAACAGAACAACAATGAAAAACAGAATAATAGGAATAGATGTAGCAAGAGCCATTTCAATAATCGGAATGATAATCGTTAATTTTAAATTGGTTCTCGGTGGACAGG
>JBIKQC010000430.1:0-4286 GCA_044349855.1 Saprospira sp. | reverse complement strand
TTACAATAGTTGCAGGGGGTACATAAATGCCGATAAAATTATCAGTAAAGGTACTGGCTTGAATCTGTACGGTAGATTTGTGAAGAGCTTCAACTGCATATTGTCCACCATTTATGCTGCATTGTTTTATATTTAGTCTACCTCCGCCCTGCACGGTGATACTCCTCCACATATAGTTACAGGGTTGTTGCGTTTGCAAGGTGGTAATTGTCAAAAATAAAGAAGTGTTTGGACTTACGATTATTTGAGCACCGGGAGCCATGGTGATAACTGAGTTAGACGCAAAGTTATAACTTGGTAAATCTAAAATCCAGGTTCCTGAAACTGTTACATTTTGTGCTGTTGATGTACCGGGAGCAGCCAAAACATTGCTTATTATAAGCTGACTAAATGTCCTTACTGTTGTATCAACAACTGAAATGGCTGGGGTAGTGATTAAAGTATGACAACTTTGAACGAAAGGTGAAATATTGGAACCTACAGAAAATGCAGATGCACAATTGGTTATTTGCAAAGGGTTGCCGCAACTGTCCGAATCGGCATTTAAAATTGTATTTATTTTCAGTACTATACAGGAATTAGCCGGGACAGTTACAATAGTTTCAAAATGTCGGGTAACAGGAAAATACGTAAATTGATTTAGTGATAACCCTGGTGACATGCCGGTGGGTAAAGTATCTGTAACTTTGATATTGTGCAAGTCAAAAGCACAGGGATTACAGATTGTTATTTCGTAATTTGCTGGATTGTTTATAGAAATATTACTGTTAGCCAAGGTTTTGCTGATAGTGAGCGGACATGGTTGTTCAAAGAAAAAGACTGAACCTGCATCTGTTCGATTGTTCGCACCTAGTGTATCGTCATCGTCATAGTTTGAGCCGACAATTATATCTGTTCCTGATATTCCGACAGCTTTTCCAAAATTATCTATTTGATCTCTATATGAACCATTTATTTTTTGAGATTCAATCCATTGATTTGTGACAGCGTTTTTCTTGAAAATATAGGCAGAACCTGATCCACTTAGGTAATTCAATCCTACTGAATCTAAACTTGACTCTAGAGCTCCTATGACCATCAAGTTGCCTGATAAGTCTACACTAAAGCCAAACCATGCTCTTAAGTCAGTCATTCTGTCGCTTGCAACTATTTTTTGAGTTAAAGACCAAGAGTTACCGTTGTCTGTCAAAATATAGGCAGCTCCGGCATAGGGTAAAGGCGGTTGACCATTAGGATTTGGATTGTGAGGATATGAGCCAACTAATGCTGTATTTCCTTCTATTGAAACAGAATGTCCGAAATTGTCATAATCTCTCAAGTCAGAAGGGATTATTTTGGGGCCTGTAGCATTCCATAAACTGCCATTATATCGGTATAAGAAAACTGATCCTCTTAAAGTATTGGTGCCATCATATGGCTGACCGACGATTATACTGTTTCCGCTAATAGCTACTGAATTTCCAAACCTTCCACCCAGTATATCTCCAGCAAGGGTTGAAACCTGAGCATTCGACCAAACTCCTGTTATTCTTTTAAAAACATGCGCCTTACCTACACTTATTACAGCAGCAGGATGGGGTAGTTTTATTTCCCCAACAACAGCAAAGTCATTTTCAATTGCCACTGAAGTGCCAAACTGATAATTAAAGCCAGGACTGGGAGATTGCAGTTTGATAATTTGATTCCAAGAATTATTGGGTTGTCTTTGAAAAATGTAAGCTGCCCCTGCATTATTATTTTGCCCAAAATTAGGTTTGTCATATCGTGGATCTCCCACAATAATTAAATCTCCTTTAATACAAACGCTATTACCGAAAGCACTGCTTGAATCATTTGGAGTAAGTTTTTGTAAAAATTGCCATTGTCCATTTTGTTTTTGATAAATAAAAGCTGCTCCAATAAAAAATTGATTAATTGGAAAATTATGAGAAGCTAAAGCTCCCACAACTGCAAAATCGCCATCAATAGAAACTGAATATCCAAAGTTTGAATTTGTAACTCTTGGATTTTCTATAATTTTTTGCAAATAGTTAAAATTTTGCGCCTTCATAATTGTTGTACTTGCAGTCAACAATAGCAGCAGCAATGCAAGGTTGTACACGAAGTACCCCCCCCCTGAAAAATAACTGATTCATATACGCTTAATTTTAGTTAATGAAGGGATTTTGGGTTATTCTTCAAATATATACTTCATATCCCAAAAAAGCAAATTTAAAAATTGGAAACTTAGTATTTGGGTTGAGTTACATAAACACCAGCACCCTTTTTTAACCTTTTTAATTTCTTAATTCTATCCACATTCAGCCAGTCCACGCCCTCTCCGCACATCAATTCCCAAACCTTCAAACGGTTTGGCATTGCCCAAAAACGAACCTGACGGCCGTCAGCATGGGCTCTTTTCAAAAGATCACGCAAAGAAGCAAGTTCTTTTTCCGGCATTTCTCCCCTGCCCCTCCAGCGAAAATGTCCGCCATAACTGCTGCTCACTCTGGGAACTAAATCAGAATTAAATTTTGAATCGCCAATATTGCCGAATCCGCCGTCTATCTGCATATACCGTATAGAATCTTTAAGTAATTCATCATAAGGCTTTGAACCTGATACCAATAATTCCAATGGCCCCTCTTTTATAAAGTCGCTGTCTTTATATCTGATTGTCACTAAATCAGTATATTTCTCTCCAAGCGTTTTTAACAAACGATAAGCCTCAGCTGCATTTCGTTTCACATCAATCATTAGGATCAGCTTCTGAACGGGATCTGAATAAATATGTCCGTTCTGTGAAAGATATTCACTCAGCGGCTTCAAATAACGCTGCTCCAAATCTCGTCTTAAGTTCAAAAAAAGTGGAATATGTGCTATTTTTAACCTACCTTTGCGGGGAAATACATCAATTTCAATACTGATACAACCTGCTTCAACTGCGGCTTTAAAATCTTTTCTGAAAATTTTTTCATAATCGTTGTGAGCATGTGCAAAAGCTAATGCTTTTGGTCTTTGGGCCAGGACTGAACTGCTCAGAATTAAAAAAAAATAACAAAATTTTATGTTTCTCAATATAATATTCATCGTTACAGTACATTTATAAGGAAGTTGAATTAAAACTTACTTGATTCTTGGTTAAAAAAGGAATATATTTGTATTCAAATATAACAATAATCACAGACAATCACGCTACATCAAAATCAAATAGAATCATGAGATTCAAATTTTTCAGCATCATCGCTTTTTTTAGCTTTTCCTTCACTTCAATCATTGCACAGCCTGCAAGTGCCGTTTATCGCGACGCTCAGGACGCTTTTAAAAGAGGAATGGAATTTTACGAACAGACGCTCTACGGCAAAGCTCAGGCAGAATTCGAAAGAGCCGTTTCCACTCAAACGGAACTGTTCCCGGCTCAACAGACTTCAGCACTGTTTTATCAGAAGGCAGAGCTTTTTTCTGCTCTCTCTGCGTTGAAATTGGAACATCCCGACGCAGAAAAAAGGCTTTTGATCTTCATTCAAAAAAATGAACCCAGCGCCATGGCTACCCGAGCAAAACTCGAAGTGGGGCATTATTACTATGCAAAAAGAGATTACGACAAAGCGATTCAATTTCTCAGCAAAATCACCTGGTCTGAACTTGGAGATATGAGTAATGCAGATGTTTTGGAAGCTAAATTTGAGCTGGCTTACTGCTATTTTGTTAAAAAACAGTTTCAGCAGGCAAGTCCGCTTTTCCAACAGATAAAAGGAACAGATTCAAAATACGCTGAAAATGCCACCTATTATTTTGGCCTTTGCGCATTCTTCCAAAAACGCTACAAAGAAGCATTGGAGAACTTTATGAAGATTGACCAAAGTAAAAAATACATTGATGTGGTTCCTGCATACATCGTACAGATTCACTTCATGCAGAAAAATTATGAGGAAGTTATCAATTACGGTGAACCCTTACTAAAAAATGATAAAATTCGCGATCGCCAAAGTATAGCACAGGCAGTGGGCCAATCTTATTATGAATTGGGAGATTATAAAAAAGCTTTGCCCTACATTGAAGAATATGTAGAAAAAACACCAAAAGTTACAGAAGACATTTTCTATCAGCTGGCCTATACGCAGTATCGTGCCGGACGATGTGAAGATGCAATCGCAAATTTTGAACAAATCAATGGCTTAAACAGTAAACTGGGACAGCATGCCCTTTACAATCAGGCAAACTGTCAGTTGAAACTGAGACAGAAAAAAGAAGCGAGACTTTCTTTTGAACAGGCATCTGAGCTATCTTTTGATAAAAATGTTCAG
>JBIKQC010000429.1:0-4287 GCA_044349855.1 Saprospira sp. | reverse complement strand
TGTTTCTGCAGAAAACAACACCCTTGCTCCAGCTTCTATGTTTAGTGTTGCTCCTTCTTTAATAATAATATCATTAACAATAACATAAGGTCCTTTTGATTTTGTCCAGCGAGTATCTGCTTCAATGTTGTCGATAATGTACGTGATTGCTTCTGCAGCACTACTTATCATTATCAGAATCTTTAAAAATATTAGTGTGCGATACATGTTATTAAGGTCAATTAATGATAGTTCAGTTCAGCTTTAAATGATAAAAGTCATACCCATTACGAGCAAATCTAATTGTTTTTCAATTATTTCAATATTACTTTTAATAGGTAAAAACTATTAAATTTATTTCAAAAATAATTGTATTTACTGTTTTGGCATTTTTGTCCTTTTAGTGTTTCAGACTCTTCTTCTTAGTTAATATGAAATCGAGTAAAATGCCTTTGAACGCTAAGGCCATATGAAGTCTTTTTCATTCTGACATCGTTAGAAAGACAGGCTCTCGTCATTTGTAACGAGACCACATCAGCTCCTTTTTCTGCTTTGTCAGTCTAAAAAGAACTTTCGTTGATAACATATTATCATTTATACTTGACTATATAATTTTCAATAATAATTACTTATGCGAAATTTTAGCTATTCAATTAAAAAACCTGATTATGATAATCATTTCAATATTTTACGGATTTGTCCTCTATCAGATTATGAGAGTTTTATTTGAAAAGGATAACATATGGTATCGCGATCCGAAATTTTGGTTACTTATTATAACCTTATGCGTTTTAACGGCAGCAACAATAGTCTGAGCCTAAAAATATATTTACATTTTTTTAAGACTTAGATCCATGCTTTTAAATGAATGTGTTAACGCTCCAACAGAAATAAAATCAACTCCTGTTTCTGCATAGCTTCTTACAGTGTCAAGTGTAATACCCCCTGAAGCTTCAACTTCATATAGCTTGTCAATAATAGCAACTGCCTTTTTCATGGTATCTGTATCAAAATTATCAAGCATAATCCTTTCAATTCCACCTACTTTCATTGTTTCTTCCAATTCCTTTAGATTTCTTACCTCTACAGTAATCTTCAAATTCAGTGCTTTATCTTTCAGGTACTGATGAACTTTATTAATTGCTTTTTCGATACTTCCGCAAAAATCGACATGATTGTCTTTTATCATGATGCGGTCATATAGTCCATCTCTGTAATTAGTCCCTCCCCCGATTCTCACAGCCAATTTTTCCAAAAACCGAAGCAATGGCGTAGTTTTACGGGTATCCAAAATTTTCACGGGCAAACCCTCAACTGCTTCCACAAATTGGCGGGTCATTGTTGAAATTCCACTCATTCGCTGCATAGTGTTTAGAACAACCCGCTCAGCTTTCAATATTGCCTGACTTGGCATATGTACTTCAAAAGCAACATCACCCTGTTTCACTGAAGTACCGTCCTGTATATGCACTTTCATCTGCATTCCCGGATCTACAAACTCAAATATTTTCATTGCGACATCTACACCGGCTAACACTCCCTGATCTTTGACCAATAACCTGGCACTTCCGTACGCATCTGAAGGAACACAGGCGAGCGAGGTATGATCACCATCTTTGATATCTTCATAAAGTGCTGCTTCGATAAAGCTTTGCAATTGTTCAGTTGAGATTTGTTCCATGTTTTAAAAGTATGAATGAATTAACTTGTTTTTATATAATTGACATTTTTAACATCATTAGTGACTTTGGTCAATATTTTTGCAGATAGAAATTCCTACCTTTGCATTATCAAAATGGGAAGAAAGTTAAAAATACTTACTTTAACCCAAACTTGCAAATTATTTACCATACTCCGTATCAAGGATTCTATAATTTAAAGTAATATGGCAAAGAAAAGTAAAGTGGCAGCTATTGTTGGCATGAAGTGTCCACGATGTCATCAAGGTAACATGTACAGTGCACCAATTTCCCAGGGTATCTATAAAATGCATAAGGAATGTACGGTATGCAAACAGCCTTTCGAATTGGAACCAGGATTTTATTGGGGTGCAATGTATGTGGGTTATGCCCTTAGTGGCGGATATATGCTATCTACAGTTGGCATTATGATTTTAGCTTTCAACTGGTCTGTAGAAGCTGCTTTTGCTGTCAGTATTTTAGGTGGATTATTTATTTTTCCTTTGATTGCTCGACTTGCAAGAGCCGTTTGGCTACATATATATGTAGGTTATAATAAAAAGTATGACCCCACAATCAACAAACTGCCACTTGATAATGTTACAGCTGCATTAGAAGACAAATAATAATTCTTTTGCGGATAAAATTTTAAAGGATTGCAGAATTATTAGACTATCTTGTCTTTAATTCTGCAATCCTTTTTTTGACTCAAATCTCACCCTCTATGAAAATAGGAATTGTATGTTACCCAACTTATGGCGGCAGTGGTGTTATTGCTACAGAACTTGGCAAAGGTTTGGCAATGCGTGGACACAAAGTTCATTTTATAACCTATGCCCCACCTGCACGTTTGGAACATTTTCATGAAAATATAGTTTACAATGAGGTCAGATTTGCCGACTATCCCCTTTTTGATTATCCACCCTATGAAACTGCTCTTGCAAGTAAATTGGTTGATGTGGTCAAATATGAGAAACTGGATATATTGCACGTACATTATGCTGTCCCTCATGCTTCAGTAGCCTACATGGCAAAAAAAATACTAATTTCTGAAGGAATATATATTCCCACAGTTACTACACTTCATGGTACCGATATTACTTTAGTTGGAAAAAACCCTGTATACGAACCGGTTGTAACTTTTGCTATTAATAAATCTGATGGAGTTACTGCAGTTTCTGAAAGCCTTAAAAAAGATACCTACGAAAATTTCAATATTCAAAAAGACATAAAAGTTATCTATAACTTTATCGACTTTGACCGATTTAAAAAAACGAATAAAGATCATTTCAAAAAAGCAATAGCTCCTAATGGAGAAAAGATTTTGATTCATGTTTCTAATTTTCGCAAAGTAAAACGGGTGGAAGATGTTGTTTATATTTTCGAAAGGGTTGTTAAAAATATAGCTGCCAAACTAATATTTGTTGGCGATGGTCCCGAACGTCAAAATGTGGAAATGCTCTGTCGCCAATTGGGTCTTTGCGACCACATTCGCTTCTTGGGCAAACAGGATGCAGTGGAAGAACTGTTGGCAATTGCTGATTTATTCATTATGCCTTCTGCAAGTGAAAGCTTTGGATTGTCTGCTTTAGAAGCTATGGCCTGCGAAGTACCGGTAATCTCTTCAAATGCAGGAGGACTTCCTGAAGTCAACATTCACGGATTAACAGGTTTCTTAAGTAATGTAGGAGATGTGGATGATATGGCTAAAAATGCCCTGACAATTATTGAAAACGATGAAATTCATCAAAAATTCCGAGCAGCAGCCCTTGCAAATGCTCAATTGTATTCTTTAGAAAATATCGTCCCACACTATGAGGAATATTACCGTCAAATAATTGAAGATTCCACTCATTTAAAATAATCCATTTCCATTCATGGAAAATTCAAGCGCCCTTCCAATCCGTTGGATGCTTTTTTGGGGTCACATAATTAGTGATCACATTATTAGTCTGGGTTAAATATAATCAGTCTTGTATAGAGATTAATAAAAGGGGCATTCCATTAACCTGGATTGCCCCTTTATATTTTATTATTACAAATGTGAATCAAGGGTTGGATTTTATAAAACTAATATATTCACAAAACCTTGATAAACAATCAAACAGGTCAGCCCTACGGGGCTTTTTTTTCATCTTATTCAATTATAGCTAAGAACATTTGACTCCTACGGAGCCATTTTTCGCTCCAGAGGAGCGACCTGTTCTTAGTATTAAGATGTAAACAAAAATTTTTAAGCCCCGTAGGGGTGACCTGTTAAAACTGCGCATTGTTTGTATAAATGCCATATTGTCAAATTATTATGGCAAATATTTCTAAGCCGTTGATGTAAAAAAAGACCTTTTTCAACCCTTGATTCGCATTACAAGCTATTACCTAATCAGTGTCAGATCACCTTTTCTGGTAACAGTTTCACCGTTGACAAGCGTAATTTCTGCATAGTAAACAAAGACTGCAGGGTTGAGTTTTTTGCCTTTGAACGAACCGTCCCAACCATTTGCAAGGTCATTCGGTGCAAAGTCTGTAGCTTCATAGACCAGTTCTCCCCATCTGTCGAAGACCAGCAGACGTTCTACTCTTTGCACATCGGTCGATCCATAAATTGTAAACACATCGTTGACACCGTCGC
>JBIKQC010000044.1:0-15389 GCA_044349855.1 Saprospira sp. | reverse complement strand
CAATGTTTGGGCCACCTGGTGCAGTCCATGTATAAAAGAAATGCCTACCTTCAAAGAAATGTTTAAAAAACTGAACAGAGCAGATATGGAAATGCTTTGCGTTTCAATAGATCAAAAGCTCATTAAAGTTCAGGATTTTGTGGCTAAAAACTCATATCCCTTTATCTTTTTGCATGATCCGGAAGCCAAGGTAAGATCTATGTTCGACGGAGCTGTGCCGGCTACCTTTATTATTAATAAAAAAGGTGAGTGGGTTGCAAGAGTGGAAGGAAGTACCGAGTGGGACAGAAAGGAAGTAAGAACTTTTTTGCAGTATCTGGCAGATGAAAAATAACAGTGATGCTTATTTCTGATAAATTGGCTTCAAAATACTGTCCAAGTCCCAAACCCAAGGCTGTTGCCATATTTAATTTTTGTCAACCAAAAGGGCATTCCCTTCATAAGAAATTCTGTTGGCCGCAAAATACTTCAATTCAATTTCACTCATGACAATTTCAAAAATTGTAATGGGATAGTCGTTGTCACTCCGGACTATATAAAATCGCCAATCTTCGTAATTGCAGTTGGTTGCCAATCCAATTCTTCTTTCAATTCACGCAGGACGGCTTCCATTGCAGCGCCCCAAACAGAGAGTGCCAATCGCCATTTTGCTATTGGATAAGTTTCATCTTTTTGCTGAAGATAGAAAAGGCTTTTATCGGGTGTTGTAATAATAGCGCCAACACCTTTGTGAAATTTTTCCATCATGTTCTTTATTTAGATAAAAAAACCTGTCTCGCGAAAGTTCAAGACAGGTTTCTGTATTTTTAAATCTCTGATTAGAACCATTTATATGGACGCATATCAGGAAGATTGATAGTTGGAACAGGAGTTAAATCATAGCCCATCATCAGTTCGTATGTGCCTTGTGCAGGTCCGCGAAGTTTTGTCAGCGTAAGGTCATAAGCAAGTCCTAAACGAAGCTTATTTTTCAGGCGTACAGAAAACCAAAAATCGACAGAGTCATAAGAGCTTCTTTTTAAATTGAAGGCAGAACGGAAGGCAACGCCAAACCAGAATTTTCTTTTATATACCAATGAAACGTCAAAGTCAAATTCACTTGGAGCATTTACTTTTTGATTGGCACTGTTTCGGGCAGTAAACATGCCCACATTTTTGATGAGCAAAATAGGGCGCAGTACAATGTCTTCCCCTTTAAGTTTTATAATTGCACCGCCGGAAAGGTAAAAGTGACGGTACATCTGTGCTAAGGGAACATTGATAGACTGCCAGGATTCTCTTTTTCTTAAGGTGTGTTCCAACAGCATTGGCGAAGAAAAACCGATAAAAAATTTGGGCGCCTGCAAATAGATACCCGCACCAAAATTTGGTAACCAAATATTCAGTGGTTGAGCATTATTGAAAGCAGGGTCATTGTAGTTTGAATAGTCCAACTTTCTAAAATCAGCATTAAAATTTGTTACACCACCCTGCATCCCCATATAAAGATAGGTATCTGGATTTCTGGATTTGCGGTGGCGGTGATATCTTTTCCCGAGTGCCAATCTGTAAGAAAATGATCCGTAAAAATTGAACTGTCTATAAATAGCGATCTGATCCAAAGAAGTATTGACACCCAAGCCGATGTTTTTCTTGGGCAGAAAAGAATGCATCGTCAAATTTTGCGTCATAGGGGCACCTTTCAAACCCCACCACTGATGTCTGTGCAGTACTGCCATATCCAAATAGCCTGTTGTACCTGCGTATGCAGGATTGTAAGACATTGGATTGAAACTATACTTCGTAAACATTGGATCCTGCTGTGCACTAAGGGGAACAGACACTATAAAAAGTGTGCAGAGAACGAGTAGTGTAGTAGTTCTAATCATAGTGCCATGATTTGGGATAACATAAAATTGTCTGTCAGGAAAAATTAAAAACTGTTTCCTCATTAGAAAACGTAAAGAATTAATAATCTGTATGTTTTCCTAACGTCAGACAGACAAAATAGCTTAGCACAAAGATAATTTTTTTGTATTAAACTCCAAAAATAAGTATCTATAATTAGTTTTACGGTTGTAGTCTCATAAAAGATTCCAAAAGACGACTTTCAATTAAACACAGATCCGATATTAAAGAAATTCTATTCATTATGTGAAGCCCTTAGGGGTTCAGGTTCATAACAAAAGCTAATAAAGGCAATGTGTTTAAGAAATTATGACCAAAAAAGTATAACAATATTTTAGCAATAATTATTTTAATTATTTTCTAATACTCAGTACAATCCATACAACTACCGGTGCGCCGAGCAGTGAGGTTACCACGTTAATAGGTAAAATTTTATCCTGAAATGGCAAAATGGCGATCAATTGGCAGTAAAGCATAACCACCATACCCAATAAAACTGTACCCAAAATGAGGATCTGATGTCTCTGCGTACGCCAAAGCAGGCGTGCAGCATGAGGAACGGCAATGCCCACAAAAGCAATCGGCCCGCAAAAAGCAGTAATACTGCCGGCCAAAACGGCTGTAGTAATGATCAGCTGCCATCTGAGTCTTTTTACGGAAACGCCCAATGAACGGGCATTGTCCTCGCCCAGCAGCAGCACATTGAGGGGCTGAGCCAAGAGCATGGCCACGGTTACTCCGATGAGGGTTAAAGGCCCCAATACCCAGAGTTCGGCAACACTGAGGCCGCCGAGGTCGCCCATACTCCAAAGCACAAAGCGCTGCAGCTCTTCTCTTCCGCTGAAAAATTGCAGGAGCATGACCAAAGCACCTACGGCAGAACCCAGCATCATTCCCAAAATGAGCAGCGTGCCGACATCCGATATCCGCCAGGAAACAGCCAATAAGAGTAAAAGTACCAATCCGGCGCCAATACAGGAAGCCGTTACCAATCCCCAGGCATTGAACAGGTCGCTGCTGCCAATAAGCCCCATTCCCAATAGCCAGCCGGCACCCATGAGCCATACCGCAGCACCCAGACCCGCTCCACTGCTGATGCCCAAAACATAGGGCCCTGCAATGGGATTGCGAAAAAAAGTCTGCATGAGCAAACCGCTCAGTGAAAGTGAAGCACCTGCCAGCATTGCAGCAGCTGCACGGGGCATACGGAGCTGCCAGATGATTTTTTCAAAAACATCGTCTTCTTTGCCCAGGCAAAAAACTGCCGGGAAAAGGTCGGAAAAGCTAATATACACAGAACCCAGTGCCAGATTGAGCGCAAGCCCTATCAGCAGAAAAGCGGAGAGAATTATAAAAATATTTCTTTGACGCGGGTTCATTATTCAATTTTTTTATAGAAATACAAAATATGTTCGGGCAACAGCTCCGGATAAAATATTTTAATCAGGTCGGCCAAAACCAGATCGGGTTTTACATTGGCAGATTCAAAAAAGTCATAACCGCCGTTTTCCGAAACCCTTGCAGTATAGCTGTAAATATTACCTTTTTGAAAAGCAGAAAAAGAACTGTAACGCGAATCAGATTTTTTTAGCTGTTCTTTAGTTTCTGCCAGAACAACATTGAGCCAATAATCGGCCTTCTGCGCTTTGAATAATACGGATTCAAAGTCAACAGGCAATCCGCCGCGTTCATCATTATCTGCCCAAAGGTATCTGCCGCCGGCATCTTGGATGAATCGGGAAATAAAGCTTTTACCTCCCGCCACAAACCAGGAACCTTCCTGAGCCAAGCCCAACAAAACAGTCGGTTTTTTATCTGTTGGAATGTTTTTTACCTTTTCCTGCAAATCCAAATAGCGTTTGGCCAGTGCATCAAAGTCTTTTTTAGCCTGTTCTTCTTTATTGAAAAAGTAGGACATGAACAATACCCATTCGGCGCGGCCCAAGGGCGTATCTTCCATAAATTCGGAAAGCATGACCACCGGCAGTCCCAATTCTTTAAATTTTTTGTGGCTGCTGCCTCTGCCAAAACTGAAACCAAAGACCAGCTCGGGATTTACTGTCAGGGCTTTTTCGTAATTCAGTCCATTGTCATTGCCCAATTCGGGTAGATTGCCGCTGCCAATTCTTTTGCGAACTGCTTCACTGTAAATGTATTTTCCATCGGCAATAGCTACAATTTTATCTGTTTGTCCCAGAAAATCAAGCATAGCTATATGGCTTGTGCCCGTGCAGATGACTCTTTCCACCGGAACGGCAATCAGGACTGCATCTTCATATCCTTTTGGTGCAGACTTCCCTTTTGGGTAGAGCACATAACGGAATTTTTCATCGGCACCGCGCCAGGCTTCGCCGATGGAAAGGATGGTCAGCCCGCCGTCTTTTTCTATTGTGAAATTAGCCGCATATCTGGGTTTTTCGATTTGTTTAGCCTTCTTGTTTTCATTTTTATCCCCAAAATTGCAGGATAATATTAAAAAAAAGCAAAAGGCTAATGGAAGGCTATATCCTATAAATAATTTCATTTGACAATCGTTTAACATTTTATGCAGGGCAAAGGTACAAGCAAAGGGGGATAATCAGGAATTTTTTTTATTTTGTAGCGAATTCTGTAAATTGCGGCTTTTGAGTAAATGTATATAAGCTAAAACTATTAACAATGGGAAATGATAATAATAAACTTGCCAATCAACTGAATGAGCTAAAAGTGCATCTTCAAAAATGGACGATGACGCTTGCTGAATTTAAAAAATATGCTTTGGAAAATGTTGGACTACTTGATTTGTCAGAACTGGCAAAAATGGATGAAAGACAAGTCGAAATTGATAAAATCGGAAAAAGAATACAAGAAATTGAGATAAAAAAGGGTATTTCATTGCTTACGGTAGATGATAAAAAGGTTTTAAATAAAGACGATATCCAAAAATGTTATGCTATTGTAGTATCTGATTCTGGTGCGCCTCAAAAAGTAGGAAATTCTTGGCAGGTCATACGTACTATCGAAAAAAAAGAAGTTGATTGCAATAAAGAATATGGCTTTATAAATATTGAGGGAAAAGTATATAAATCAGATCTTTCTTTAGATGAACTAATGAAAAGTTTACCAAACTTCGAAGAGCATCTTTATGCTAATAAAGGATTTTCAAAAGAAGAATTCCTTACAGAGGTTAGGCAGCAATCTGTTACATGGCAAAAATATAGAGATTTTGAAAAAGGTTTAGAACTTAAAGGTGAAACCAAAATTTCCTTCCCTGTAGTATGGGATCTTACGCCAGGAACTAATACCAATGGACAGGAAGAAGGTAACATTAGCCTATTTTTGGAAAAAAGAAAAGCTCTTATTGAAAACATATACTCAGATGTTACAGTTTGCGATACATTGGAAGCTCAAAAGAGTTATTTCCTTTTCTTAATGGAGTTTGAAGATAAATACAGACAAACCAGTGATAGATTGAAAGGAGTGTACAAAGAATTTTATGAAAAAATTGTGGTTCCTGAAAAGATCAGGATGCAAGGTATAATTGATAATACACCTCAAGATCCATTAGTAGCCCAATTAGAAAATAGTGATATTCTGCAAGGCTGTGTTTTTAAAATTGTTATTCAAGTTAATGCAAAAGGCGATAGAATTGCAGGTGAATTACAGTTTTTGAGAAAAATTGCTTCAAATAAGGTATATGTAGAGTATGAGAGAAGGTATCCAGATAAAGATCCTCAGCTAATGGTTCATATCAATACTCAACAAGGAAACCAAATAGAGGATGGCTTTTCAAAACAGCTTTTGCAAGCTGCAGTGGCTAGGATGTCAACAAATCCCCCTTTATTAATTCCAAATGAAGCTGATAAAATTGAGGCTGTCATTTTTACTTTTAAAAATGGGATAAGTTATCTGGGTATGTCTCGTGTTCACATAGAGCAAGCAATGGGTGTACCTGCTCCGGAGTGGTATGTCGTTTCAGATGGAACTGTACAAGAAACTCATACAGATAGTTGTGGTAGAGCCGTTGGCTTTTCTACAGTGAGAACTGTTACTAAAATAGCAAACCCGGATCCTACAAATTGTCCTCCTTCTGCCATAAATTATAACAATATATTTCCTGCTACGTTGGCTGATAATGCCAGAATAGAAGGCACAAATGTATCCTTATTACCTGCTACTTCCTTACAATCTGGAAATTTTACACTGACGGCTATTCAACAATACTTTCAGAAGAACCCTAATGCAAGTTCTTATACAGTTCCTCTTTCTTGGAATACCCCCTTACCTTTTCCGCTCACCTATACAGTAACGGATGGACCATTACAACCTGTCAGAAATGCCAATGGATGGGTTGTAGGTTGGACTGCAATAAGAACAATTACTGCTGTTATTGATCCTAATTGTAATCCTCAAATTAATTGGAACAATGTTTGGTCTCGAAATCTAAACAACAATACTGCACAACCAGATAACTTGGGTGCGGGATCTGGTAATTTACCTACAAATGCTCAAAATCCGCTAACATTGGCTCAACTTAATACCCTTTTTGCAGGAGTAGCGGGTACACAAAATATGGCCTTAAATTGGAATATGGCTTTTAATATAACGCCTGTAACTTTTGCGGGAAACAATAATACTTTTACTCCTGCTCCTTGGTTTTCAAATATGCGCCTTTTTTTAATAGCAAACCCTGCTCTTAATGTCACAATCACAGGAAATACAAATTTTGCACCCTCCGCAAGCAATCCAATTCCAATAGGCACAGGAGCCGCTGTTTGGGGGCATATACCTCTTGGTGGTACATTTAGTGATGGGGTTGGAGTCGCTG
The DNA here is from genome assembly GCA_044349855.1 of Saprospira sp. Lineage (GTDB taxonomy): Bacteria > Bacteroidota > Bacteroidia > Chitinophagales > Saprospiraceae > Saprospira. Next base: position 8,695 of record JBIKQC010000044.1, on the reverse strand, counting down.
CTATATTTGGAATAGATGTCAGTGTACAAAATATGGGAAATTTAATGCTATTAAGAGCCGCCGCAGTCGCTATTAATCTTAGAACCGGGATTCCTAACCCGGGTAGAGTTGCAATACAACGAGGAGCTAATGGGCCTGGTGCAAACATCACAATAACTATTGGCGGTGTTAATGTAAATTCAATTCCATAGAATTTATTATTAGCAAAATTCGTTTTTTTTATCTCATAAAAGTTTCAAACAATCCTTTATATTAGAACAAATCCATAAACCATGAAATATATAGTTATTACAGCATATTTGGCATCAATACTTATTGTCTCTGCTTGTGTTCTAGATAGTCCGAATACTACAAAAACGTCGGAAGAGTTTACTACAGAAAAGACAGAAAAAAAAGTCTTCTTATACTTTGGTAATTTTTCCATATTAATTGGAAAAGATAGCGTTTATCTGGAAATAACTCCTACGCATTATGACGAAAAACTTGAGCGCTACGTGTTAAACCCGACTATAGATACCATATTTCCACGGCAAGGATCTGATCCTTTTTACTCATATCTGTATAATGCTTCAGCAGCCGATATGATTGTGTGGAGAAATGCTTTTATAGGACATGCTCCATCTACAGATACAGTGGGGCCTATATCTATAGAAATCCAAGAAGGCGCAGATACCACCTTCATTCAGTTATCAAGTGCTCCAATAGGCCGTTATAAAAAAGAAGCACACGCTTTTTGGCAAGGACTTGACACCGTCTCAACGATTTTTCTCCGAAAAATAAAGTAGCTTTATGTTGATTCACTGGTTCAGGAGGTATTTTCAACATGCAAGTTCGCATTTATATTTGGTAAAATTAAAATACTTAAAATAACTCCTATCAAAACTATGGCCAACAAAACACATATTTTCCTGCTCCCTCTACTTTTCTTTTGCCTCGCATGTCAAAGTGACAAACCGAAGGATGAATCTGATTTAGAGGCTTCCGATACAGAATATTTGGGTAAAGATACAGCAACTATCAGCATAGAAGCATTACTCAAAGATAGTACAATAGAAAAAGACAAATGTAAAGCCGAATTCAAAGCACATGTAAAATCAGAATTACAGAAAGATAGCATCGCCTTTCAACATACATGGATTGCAACCGATGAATTTAAAGCTCGGTTGGCATATATGTACCTTTCATGTAGAGGATTCTATAATGTATTTGATATTTACCTTCGAAATATTGATAAAACGCTTTGGGAGGCAGACGAATTAGCCGCTGAATTCTTGGAAAAAACGAATAACCCACAGGCTGAGAATTTTAGAAAATTCGCTAAAATGAAGAATAATGGAATAGTAAATACGTCCCCACTTTCCCAAAAATTAGTTAGTGAAGTAAAACAAAGAAGGGCTTTAATAAATAAGCAATCTTTTCTTCATTACCCTAGTAATGAATCTTTAACCAGAGACGGATGGGTCAATGTTTATGGATATTGTGCGCCATTCATAACACAGATTGATCATGATGAATCTATTCTTGGGAGTGTTGTCATCAAATGTAAATTATTAAAAGAAGCTATATCTAATAACGATTTTGATATTATATTGATTTCAAAAGAATTATCAGGTAGATCCATTTATTTGAATAAAAAAAATGATGACTACTTTTTAAAAATCAGAGGGTTACCAAAAAATAAAAAATTATTACTTATTGCAAGAAGCAAGGGCGCTAAAAAACTTGCTTTCATAGAAATTATGCCAAAAGAGGGCGAAAACAATTGCGAAATTTTGGTAAATGCGAAGGATGAGAATGAATTAACAGAGAAAAAAATCAATGAATATATGCTTGCCCATCACATATATGCTTTATCTACCGTAAAAGATGGTTCTTGTTGTGGATATTGAATTAGCAAATAAAACCCAACCTCGTGCATCAAACATTCGCAATCGCTTTTATCTTATTTGTGCTTGCAGTATCCTGTGTACAAGACAAACCTAATACTGCACAAAGTACAGAAGAAAACACAACTAATAACTCCGAAAAAAAGTCATTTTACGTTTTGGTAGGGGAGATACTATTTTAATTGAGAAGGATAGTGTATATCTTAATAAATATGGTTGGTATTATGATACGATAACTGAGGATTTAGTGTATAATCCAATGAAGAAAGATACAATATTCCCTATAAAAACAGCAGATCCTTTTTTCTCCTATCTCTACAATGCTTCAGAGGCTGATATGATGAGCTGGCGAAATGCTTTTATCGGGCATGCTCCATCTACGGACACTTCAGCAGGCATATATCTTGAAATACAGAAGGCAACAGATACTTTTTCCATTTTTCTGTCAGATACTCCTATTGATCGTTATAAAGAGCCAGCGCATGCGTTTTTTAATGGATTGGAAAGGGTATATTTTGAATATTTAAAAAAATAGATATCATGTCTTTATTAAGCCCTCCGGGAAATTTGGCTTTTAAAATTGAAAAATAAGTCAGCAAAAATGGAACGCAGTTTTAAAAATTCGGTTTATTTTCATTCTTAACAGCAACTCAGATTTTAAAACAAAAATCATATCTTTGCGAAAATAGTTTGAGCAGCCTGATTTCCGGCATCTTCAAATTTTGAGTCCATTATGAAAAATTGATTATTTGCCATAAAGGCACTAAGAATCAAAGGGTATATAGAGCTGTAATTTGTAATTATTTACTCTTCGGAAGTGACTCAATCTTCAAATCATCAAATCACCAAATTTTCAAATCAGATAAAATGGCTTTTACAGAACAGGAAATCGCCGTTTGGTTGGGACAACTCGACCAAATCTTGGCTTCCGGCACCCTAGGCGAGCGCGAACTGAACGACTTGGAAGTTCAGCGCATTCAGAACCTGCGCGGATTAATTGACATAAAAATCAATCCCTATCCGGCAGAGAAATACGAAGTAACCCATTTTGCAGTGCCTGTCAGGGAAACTTACAATCCTGAACTTGCCGAACAATATAAGACGGAAACAGTGAGACTTGCCGGACGTATCATGTCGATACGCGGCAAAGGAAAGGCCTCCTTTGCAGAACTGCAGGACAGCACAGGCCGTATTCAACTATATGTCGGTCAGGACAGTATCTGCCCCGGTGAGGATAAAACCTTGTATGAGGAAGTTTTCAAAAAACTGCTGGATCTTGGCGATTATATCGGAGTTGAAGGCTACATTTTTACCACCAAAACCGGGGAAATCAGTATTCACGTTTCCAATTTCACTTTCCTGAGTAAGGCCATCCGCACCCTGCCAATCGTTAAAACCGATGCAGAAGGCAATGTACACGATGCGTTCCTCAATCCGGAACTGCGTTACCGCATGCGTTATGTGGATTTGACTGTGAATCCGCAGTTCAGACAGATATTTGTTACCCGTTCCAAAGTAGTCACCGAAATGCGCCGCTTCTTCGACACTCAGGGCTGGTTGGAAGTGGAAACACCTATTTTGCAGGCCATTCATGGCGGTGCTGCTGCCCGTCCTTTCGAGACCCATCACAACACTTTGGATGCCGATCTGTATTTGCGTATTGCCAATGAACTTTATCTGAAAAGATTGATCGTTGCAGGCTTTGACGGGGTGTATGAAATCGGTAAAATGTTCCGCAACGAGGGCATGGACCGCACACACAATCCCGAGTTTACCTCTATGGAAATCTATGTAGCCTACAAAGACTATATATGGATGATGCAGATGGTAGAGGAACTTTTTGAGAAAATTACGTTTGCAGTTCATGGCAAAACTGCTATTGAAATCCGCAAACAGCATGGAAAGGAATTTGTGACGCATATTGTAGACTTCAAAGGACCTTTCGAAAAACTGAGCATCTACGAAGCTATCCACAAACATAGCGGCCACGATGTGAGCAATATGAACGAAGAGCAGCTGCGCGAACTTTGCAGAAGTCTGAATATCGCAGTGGATCCTACTATGGGCCGCGGCAAACTGATAGATGAAATTTTTGGCGAAACTACCGAAATGCACCTTATTCAGCCGACCTATATCACCGATTATCCGATCGAGATGACACCACTGGCGAAAAAGCACCGCAGCAAAGAAGGATTGGTAGAGCGATTTGAATTGTTTGTCATGGGTAAAGAAATTGCCAATGCCTACACCGAGTTGAATGATCCGATCGATCAGCGTGCCCGCTTTGAGCATCAGCTAAGTTTGGCCGAGCGCGGCGATGACGAGGCGATGTCAATGGACGAAGACTTCCTTCGTTCTTTGGAATTCGGTATGCCGCCATGTTCCGGTTTGGGTATCGGTATCGACCGACTGACTATGCTGATGACCAATCAGACCACTATTCAGGAAGTACTGTTCTTCCCGCAGATGAAGCCAGAACCTAAACAGGAAGAGGAGCAAAATTAAAATAATATAGAAATACAAAAGCATCAGGTTTAGGTCTGATGCTTTTTTAATTTCGGCAACACATAAAAAAATCGTAATTTTGTAAGTAAATAATCCCCTATTGATTTTCAAATAAGACTTTTCATACTATGAAAATACTATTCATCTCCTTTTTTGCTTTTGCCATTTCTATCAATTCAATAAATGCCCAATCAAAGGAGCATATAACCAAATTAAAGGAATTTAATGAACAGGCCGACGCTGCTCAATTAGCCAATAATCTTGATAAGTTGGTTGAGTTGAAGCGGCAGGCATTTGACTATGCTAAAGCAAATTTGGACAAGAAAGATACATTATTGTATATGACTCAATGCTATTATGGTTATGCGCTCATTCAAAAGGGGCTTTTCACAGAAGCTGAGGTCGTTTTGGCTGATGCGCAGAAAAGTGTTGAAACTTTCTTTAAGGCTACGGACAAGGTTTATTCTGACATTTTGGGCGTTCGTGCCATGAATTTTTCTTACTGGGGTAATTATGAAACGGCAGAATTGCTTTACAAAAAAAACATACTGCTTTTAGAAGCTTCAGGTCAAGAAAAAACACTAGCCTATGCACTTGTTATTAATAATCTGGCAGTGCTTTATGCAGAACAAAAGCGATACGAGGAGGCCGAACCGCTCTACCTTGTTGCCATGAAAATAAGAAAAGATACTTTAGGAATAAAACACCCTATATACGGTCAAAGTCTAAACAATCTGGCGGTTTTGTATAGATGGACCGAACGCCACAGTGAGGCAGAAAAAATGTATTTGGAAAATCTGAGTATTCAAAAAAAGATCTCAGAACCAAGTTATGGTTTAACATTGAACAATCTTGCCGTTTATTATTCTGCTACAAATCAAGTAGAAAAAGCACTTCCTTTGTTTAAAGAATCAGCTGCAGTTCGCAAGAGAACAGTAGGAACGGATCATCCGGATTATGCAAATTCAATCAACAATCTGGGCAGAGCCTATGTATTTTTAAAGGATTATGAAAAAGCAGAAAAATGTTTTTTAGAAGCAGCCAAAATTAGAGAAAAGTCCTACAGTGCTCAAAGTACTGAAGTTTTGGAAACCTATAACAACTTGGCCTTTGCCTATTTTTACAGTCGCCGCTTTGATGATATGTGGAATTATATTTTCAAAAGTCTTAAAAATAACGGCAAATTAAATAATATCACAAAAGAGGTTGATGAAGATTGGAGTAAGATAATCGAAGGGGCAGAATTTGCATCTGTTTATTATGTTTTTCCATGTTTGTCGCTACATCTGAAGTACATAAAAGAACAGCTGATAAAAACTCCTAAAGACCTTGTTTTGCTGGAAAAAGCACTTCGAATATCAAAAACGGCATTGGTATTGGAAGAAAAAATGCGCCGCTCCTTTAGCTCGGAAGCAGATAAACTGCGAGTTGTCGCAGATTTATTTTACTGGACACAAAGTGCTATTGAATTTTCATCCAAAATTGCAGAATTGAATGGGGAAAAATACAGTGATGCATTTCAATACGCCGAACGCAATAAATCGCTTTCTCTGCTCAATGCCATGAAATCGCAGCGTGCACGAAATTTTGGTGATTTACCCGATAGTCTGGTCCAAAAAGAACAAGCGCTGCAAAAGGAATTAAATCTGTTAAAAAAACAGGTAATAAGCATTAGGGACGAAGATCAGAAAGCCATAAAATTGGCTAAACTCAATAAACTTACTTCTGAGGCAAATGACTTTCAGAAAAAACTGGAAAACAATTATCCCAAATATTACAAACTCAAGTACAGTTCCCAAAACCTGAAGACTGAAGAAGTCCAAAAAATACTGCCGAAAAATACTGCGCTTTTGGAATATTATACCAGCGACAGCAGTATTTACATTTTTACTTTGACCAATAAGTCAATACATACTGTGAATATTGAACTCGGTGAAGATGTTTTGAAAAACAGGATTAAAGATTTTAGAAAATCTTTGAGCGATTACGAATTTATTAAAAACAAAGAAGAGGAGGCTTATGCGCTTTATTGTGATAATGCCTATTGGTTTTACCAACAACTTTTGTCACCTGCTTTATCGAAGCTGAAAGATATTGATAACCTTATCATTATTCCTGACGGAGAACTTGGTCACTTGCCTTTTGAGGCTTTTTTAACGGAAAAGGCTGTTAAAAATACAGCCTATGCAAAGCTTCCTTATTTGCTGAAGCGCTTCAAAGTCAGTTATAATTATTCGGCTACGCTTTGGTTGGAAAATCTGGCACAGGGTAAGAAAAATAATAACGGAAAATTATTTGCTGCAGCACCACTTTATGCTTTAGAGGGTGATTCCATAAGAGCACCAAAAGTACGCGATCCAAATTTAACAAAGCTACGCGATGCGCTGATGGATCTTCCCGCTGCAAGGGCTGAAGTAAATGCCCTATCAAAACAGTTCATCGGTCGTTTTTTATTAGGTACTGAAGCTACCGAAGCCCTATTTAAATCGGAAGCCGGTGAATATGCTATAATACACCTCGCTATGCATGGCCTGATGAATACGCAGTATCCCATCCTGTCAAGTTTGGCCTTTAGTGAAAACAGTGACAGTTTTGAGGATAATTTTCTACAGGCCTATGAGATTTCTCAATTGAAGCTGAATGCTCAACTAGTCGTACTTTCAGCCTGTGAAACCGGCTATGGAAAATTTTTGCAGGGTGAAGGTGTTATTTCATTGGCACGCTCATTCATGTATGCGGGGGTGCCCTCACTTGTGGTAAGTCTATGGCAGGTTAATGATATCTCCACCTCAACAATCATGAGGCTATTTTATAAAAATCTGGCAAAGGGTATGGATAAAGCCGCAGCTTTGCAACAGGCAAAATTAGAATATATCGGCGGCGGCACTGGAGACGCAATTAGTCCCATCTCTGCCGCTGCTCATCCGGCTTTTTGGGCTGCCTTTGTGCAATTGGGCGACAGCCGTCCCATCAAAGTGCATCAGCAAAGATCCGGCTCTTATTTTATTTGGGCTTCAGCTTTTGTTGCCGCTTCACTGCTTTTATTCACTGTACTTTATTTAATAAACAGTAAAGGGAATAATCATAATACATAAAAAAATGAAAATTAGCACCTATAATTATGTTGAATGCAAATTAGGTTTCAAAACAGTCAAAAAATAAAGACTCCGGTAATTTTAAACACCCTTTAACGATATTTTTCATACCTTTGCGGCAATCAAAGCTTTAAATCATCAATGTTCATAAACGAGGCAGGAATAAATAATATTTTTACCTCATTTCAATTTACATCATGTCAGACATCCAATACCTTAAGAAAGTAGCGACACAGGTTCGCCGGGACATTATCCGTATGGTGCATGCGCCGCAGAGCGGTCATCCGGGCGGTTCATTGGGCTGTGTTGAATTTTTTACAGCCCTCTATTTCGGCGGTGTTATGAAACACAGTACCAATTTCAGCATGGAAGGCAAAAACGAAGATGTTTTTATCCTTTCCAACGGACATATTTCACCGGTCTGGTACAGTGTACTGGCCCGCTCGGGATATTTTCCTGTAGTGGAATTGGCCACATTCCGCCGACTGAACTCCCGTCTGCAGGGGCATCCCACTACGCACGACAGTCTGCCGGGTGTGCGCATCGCCAGCGGTTCATTAGGACAGGGACTTTCAGTGGCGATTGGAATTGCCCTCACAAAAAAATTGGATGGAGATAAGCAGCTGCTCTACGTACTAACCGGAGACGGCGAGTTGCAGGAAGGTCAGGTGTGGGAGGCAGCCATGTTTGCGGCACACCACAAAGTGGATAATGTAATTGTAACAGTCGATTGGAACGGTCAACAGATCGATGGTCCCAACGAAAAAGTGATGAGCCTTGGCGACCTCGAAGGTAAATGGCGAACTTTCGGCTGGGAGGTATTGCACAATGACCATGGAAACGATATGCAATCGGTACTCGATGCCTTTGCTGCTGCTAAAGCTAAAACCGGTCAGGGTAAACCTGTAGTAGTGCTCATGAAAACAGAAATGGGTTTTGGTGTCGATTATATGCAAGGCACGCACGAGTGGCACGGCAAAGCGCCCAATGATGCGCTCACTGAGAAGGCATTGGGGCAGTTGGATGAGACTTTGGGTGATTATTGATAAGGTACCATGGTAAAGAGTAGAGGGTAGAGGGTACATTTTCCTATTTTATTTTAATAAATTAATCAGAACAAACATGTTGCAAAATATAACATCCATAGGCAAAAAAGCCACCCGCGACGGTTTCGGCGACGGTCTTTACGAAGTAGCCAAAGCTAATCCG
>JBIKQC010000428.1:0-4309 GCA_044349855.1 Saprospira sp. | reverse complement strand
TAGGGGTAACTATTTCTTCACCCCAAAAAACTCCGTGAGTACTTATTTTCTTTGCCCTTTAGGCTTTCATAACGAACTCTAATGACGGATCTGGGTTAAAAATTCAAATCAATTTACCTAAAAAAAAGAGTCGGAATTTTCCGACTCTTTTGAAAATCAATATATTTTTGAATTGATTAGATTATTGATTTCCGATTATAAAACTTCTGTTTTGAATATTTCCGTTTTGACCGATAATCTGAATAAAATATAGACCAGGGCTAAGCTGTTGCACCGGAATGTTGAATACATTATTTGAAGGATTTTGCTGTTCAAAATGCACACTTCCCATTGGGCTGACGATGCGTAGTGCCTGTGGTAATTCTGAACAGCGCACATTGAGATTCTCTAAAACCGGATTAGGGTAAATGTCAATCGTCATAGATTCTGCAATATCAAATGCAGGGGAATATCGTTCAAGAGGCCTGGCTGCGGTTGTACTTATATTGAGTGTAAACGGCATGGACAGAGTCCATATTGAATTGGAAGAAACTATAAGATAATAGGTACCTGGATCGAGTGTGCTGATCATAGTTCCGCCATTCCATGCCAACAAAGTATTGATATAAGAGGATGGTGTTGCCGCATTCGGGCAATTGCTGCTCAAAAGCAGTGAACCCCAAATTCCGGATACACCCAAGGTGGCAGAAACCTGACTTCTGCTGCTGATTGTAAAGCTAAATACTGCGTCATTAGCTGCCAATCCACTGAAATTGGGACTTACGTCAGCCGGAAGATAATTATTGCCATAAGCTGATGTATGTCCCTGATAGTTCACTACCGGCAGATTCAGATTTATTGGGCAGCTGCATAGTGCTCCAATAGGGATAGTGGTTACTGTTACAGAAAAAGTACTTGAATAAGCAGCACTGCAAGGACTGTTTTGAAGTAATGCACGATATTCCCAAGTTCCGGCAGCGCTAGGAATTTCAGAATAAGTAATAGCGCTGCTGCTGATGTTAATCCAAGTACCGGCATTCAATCTTTTTTCCCAACGCACTACAGTGCCACGATAGCCAACCAGACTTAATGTACCTGTTGATTGGTTCTGACAAAGACTTGTCATGGTGCCGGATACACTGCCGCCCAAACTCGTTGCCTGAAAGGTTTTGCTGAAAGAATTGGTATAACCAATGGCACAGCTTCCGCTTTGAATAACAGCGCGATATCCCCAGGTTCCAGCTGTGGAAGGAGTTTCGGTATAGCTGACAGTAGTATTTGCAATACTGGTCCATGTGCCTGTGCCCAATCTTTTTTCCCAACGGAGAATTGAACCATTATGACCTGAAACTGTCATTGTTCCTGTAGCTGATCCCAAGCAGACCGTTCCGGTTGTACCTGAAACAGTACCGGCAATAGTAGCAGGACTGACCGTTATGATATAAGACCTGGAGTAAACTGAACTGCAGGCCCCATTTTGTACAAGGGCACGATACTCCCAACTTCCTATAGAAGAAACTGTTTCGGAATAAGTGGCAGTGGTATTTGTAATATTTACCCAAGTAGCGGTACCCAATCTTTTTTCCCAACGGACTACAGTACCAGTCTGACCTGTTAAAGTCATTGTTCCTGTTGTTGAACCAAGACAGATGCTGTTTGATGTCCCGGAAACTGTACCGCCGACACTCCTAGCTTGTACAGTTTTGGTGAAACTTGCGGAGTATACCTGAGCGCAACTTCCGTTTTTAACAACAGTGCGATACTCCCAAGTTCCAGATGTTGTCGGAGTTTCTGAATATGTTGCCACTGTATTGGTAATACTGCTCCAAGTACCGCTGTTTACTCTTTTTTCCCAACGCAGAATAGTGCCTGTATGTCCTGAAACGGTCATTGTGCTTGTGCTGCTGCCAAAACAGATACTACCTGCAGTACCCATAATGCTTCCGCCTACGCTATTTGAAGAATTGCTGAGAGTACTTGTACTGCTAAGGGGGGAGCTTACAGTATTTCTGATTACTTTAGCACTGTAAGTGCCTGAGGCCAAACCTGTAAAAGTGTATGAGGCTGCAGTGCCCGTCCAAGTCTGCAATACGGTTGTACCGGTACTGTTCAATAATTGGAAGGTTTGACTGGCTGAGACTGTTACTGTCAAGGTGACAGAGCCGGTAACACAACCGGGACTGCTACTGACAGTGGGTGCAGTCACTGCAGAACAGTTGGTGATTATTTGTTGAGCAGCACTTCTGAAAGTGGGTAGGTAATTATAGAGTGTAACACCCGGGCAAGCAGTAGCATTGAGGTCTTTGTGTCCGCAGATTCGGGGCAGATAGTTGGTCATTGTGCCAGCTTGATTGAGAATATTGGCAGAAGTTGTAGGGTTTAGGCCACGAAGATTGTACCACCAGGCTATAAATTCTGTTGCTCTTGTTAAAGTTGCCTGAGGAACATTACCTGCGATGTCAGCATTTCCTAAAAAGCTTAAACCAATAGAACTTCCGTTTGAACTGCCTGCATGGGCAGCTCTAACATCCTGACTGGGGAAATTTGGATTGTGACGACCAATAAAAGCGTTGCTGAATTTATCGAAAAGATAATTATAGCCGATGTCTGACCAACCAAGTGTGTTTACATGATAGTTCCAATAGCTGCGAACTACAGCGTAGCCATCAGTATAAGTATCAGGGCTGGCGCCGTGGTGTACTACCGTATGTGAAGGCGTGATATAGGCAGCTGTATAAGTTGGTGTATGGCAGGCTGTAAAGCTACCGCACCAGGAAGAACGGGGTATTGTAGTTGGCTGAGCAGGACATGCAACAGCGTTTGTATTTTCAATGTTTGGTTCATAGGGCATACCGCTTGCATGTCCGCTCATGTCCTGAAGTACCAGTTGAACCTGTTGTAAACTATGTCCGGAAGGCATTTCCAGATAGAATTCCAATGAATCATGCTGTCCTTCGTCAATTCCGAAAAGCAGGTCACTTGTATAAAGTCCACCCAGTGCATTTTCTTTAGGGTTATAAGCGCCTTCTTCTGTTGACCACTCGCGCCATCCTTTGCCGGGGCGGTGTACCCGGTAATGAATAGAAAATGAGGAGGGTATAAGATTCAAATCAGCAGTCTGCCATGCCAATGCAAAAGAATTAAATGGAACGGGGCTTGCAAATTTGAGTCCCAAGCCTTTAGCTGTTTGCTGAAGTGGGCTAACAATCTGTGTGCGAAACAAAATAGTACCTGCTTCAAGGCGATTGTCCAATACGCGGTGCTCAAACTGTTGGGCCCAGCCTGAAACAGAAATTAATACAAAAAGCAGAATTAGTTGAATTTTTTTCATAGTTATATAGCTTATAAGTGGTTAGGCGGTTTTAAAAAGCAGCATTCAAGCCACAAATGTAAGGATTGAAATTCGTATTATTGCTCTTTATCGCCTTTAAAAATCAAAGGGATATTGTTAAAATTTATCATGCTAAAGAAACTCATGGGATGAATTTTGTTTTGTTTAGATCGTCTATATAAGTTAGCAGAATTAGTACTATCTGAATATAATGTTTTATTTTTGAAGATCGGCTTCAGGTTCGATATATGTTTTTTGCCTAAATATAACTATATGCCACAAAAATATTTTCGACTTTCTCTTGTAGTCAATGACAGTAATCCACAGATAATAAGGACATTACAAATAGCTTCAGATGCTTTTTTTATAGACCTGCATGAATGTATCATGGTTTTGATGGACTGGACTGATAAAAAGGTTTTTAGTTTCAGAACAGTAAACCTTATAATCTCTGATACTGAAATAATTATGGATGCAGATGCTGATGTATTCGAAACAAGATTGAGTGAATATCTGATTGAAGAAGGCCTGGCCATAGAATATGTTTATGGAGATGAGCAAAGTAATTGGGAGTTTGAAATTGTACTTTCAGAAATCGTCAGCATAGAAGAGGCGAATTTAGTTCCTATTTGTCTGGATGGAAAAATGTGCGCAGCTCCGGAAGATTTGCCTGATATTGCTTTTTACAATGAACTTGTAGAAATCTATTTTAAAGAGGATCATGAAAGGCATGATGAGGCGCATCAAAAATTAAAGTATGACCCATATTTATTAGATATTGAAGCAATAAATATTGAATTGAAAGCACTTTATACTGAAAACCCGTTAAATATAGCATTCGTAAATATTCCGGCTGAGTTACCTGAAAATGATAATGCAGAAATAGCAACACTGGCATTGAATCAGATTACACTTTCCAAAAAAATGTTTGAACAATACAAACAAACAGGGGAAAAAGCCATGGCACAGGTGAAAGATGAGTTCCTGTTTGTTCAAGTA
>JBIKQC010000427.1:0-4314 GCA_044349855.1 Saprospira sp. | reverse complement strand
AATAAAACTGCCTCACGTTCTTTTTCATCCAATTTATCAAGAATTGGTGACCAAATTACATAATTGTGAAAAAGTGAAAATGCACTGAGGGGTAATTCATATCTGAGATTAGGATAGAGCAAATAATATTTCATCCCATTATAATGCTGTACAATGGAATATGATTTTTTGATAAGGTAAAAAAGGAAGAAAATTTTAATAAAAAAAACTAAAAGAAAAATTGATGAGATAATTGCTATCACATACACCAAAGGTTTACCGTATTCAACCATAAAATTGTAAAACGGATCATACTGAAAGGTAACAATGTTGGCTTTCTGAATCACTTCACACTCGCACATATCTTTACTGTCATCGGCTTTGTTATAACAGTCTATCAGCGCTTTATCATTTATGTCTACTACGTTCCATTCGGTATAATTTTCATAGAAAACTTTACCCTCACTCAACATTTGGTTATAATTTGGCAATTCCGGAACAAAAAAAGGTGTAGCCAGACTGAGCAGGACTATGAGCAGCAATGTAAATTTTGACTGCGTTGCAGACAATTGGCGACGCAGTAAAAGTATGTAAATAAGGGCTCCGACAGTCGAGAGGATGCCGGATAAAATCAAGTAAGCCAACATGAGAATATTCTACTTTTATTTTCTCGGCAAAAAACCGAAAAAATGAGGAATTTAATCTTTATCGGAGGTTTTGTCCAATAGTTTTTTCAGTTCTTCCAATTCCTCTTTCGAAACTTTATCATTGTCCATAAGCATAGATAGCATAGAAGACACAGATCCGTGAAATACCTTATCAACTGCATTGTCCAAAAATGCATGCTGATACTCCTCTTTACTGACTAGCGGCACATATTCATGGGTACGCCCATGTGCAACGTGTCCTATATAGCCTTTTTTGTCCTGAAGAATTCTGACAATAGTAGAAACTGTGTTGTAAGCGGGTTGTGGATCTTCCTGCCATTGCTCTAAAATATCTTTTACAAATCCTCTTTTCAATTTCCAAAGAACATCCATTACTTTCAGTTCCAAGGGAGTCAAAATCGCCAAATTGGTCATATTTTGTTTAAATTTAAATTGTTAGGTAAAGATGAGCGCTAAATTAAGTCATTTTTGAACTAAAATCAAAATACTTTAAAAAATATTTATTCATAACTTTACAAATTAAGTACCAAAAGGTGTAATTTTACTAATTAACTAGGTTTTTAATACAAAATTCAAAAAAACATGAGCTATTCTCTTCTTCGCTTATTGAAACACTTTGGGGTTAAGGAAAATCCAAGTTTTAAGGAAAGGCAGAGTTATTATAAAGAAGGTGTGAGTTTTAATATTGTCGGTGAGGTGTTAACATATTTAGCTGTTGCTATTTTTATTGGCTCATTTATATTTTTTATAATCAAAATTCCCCAAAAACCACAGTTCCCTTATGGAATAATTATCAGTATTATTTTTTTTATTATTGGCTCAATTATTAGAATTATAGGCGACGCAATGTGTACAATATCAAAAAAAGGTGAAGCTGCTGCCGGGCTGATTTTGGACCCACAAAAAGAAAGGGAGGATAAAAAAGAACAAAACAAGGGCTTCGGCGGACAAATTTCAGATATGATTGAAGAAATTCCGATTGTCAAAAACCTTATTGTTATTAAAATAAAATGCCGGGAATGCGGGAATCTCAATGATGAATTGAACAAATTCTGTGGAACATGCGGTAAAGAAATTTTATGAAATGATCAAAATGATTTTAAAATAATGGCAAAAGGTGGCTAATAATACAATTGCAATTGATTTTTCCCTTTCACCGCAATAAATACAGCTGAAGTAAACCTTCAGCAAGTTTGTTTTTCTCAATTGCTAACTTACGATTCAAATTTAAAAAGGCTGACTTTTTTTTAGGTTATTTTTAGTACATTAAAAAAACTATATAACCACAAAAAGCAGTTTCTACAAAATAGAAATTACAGCTATTTAATGATTTGCTTCATTTTCTTTAAAAATCCTTGAACCTTTTTATTCAAAAACATCCTTTTTTATCTATACACTAATCTTATGCTTCGCTTTTTTTTAAATATTGGTTTGAGCCTTTTTTGTTCATTTTTATTACTCTTTTTCCTTAATTCCTGCAAAACCACTCAACCACAGGTTATTAAAGGCGTTGAAGAACTGCTTAGCTGTAAAGTAAGACCTATAGCTTTGGATAATCAGGTGTTGAGTAAAATTGCATTTGGCTCCTGCCAATCTCAAAATGACCCGATCCTTGCGCTTGATGTAGCTGTAGAGCAGAAACCTGACATTTTTATTTATTTAGGCGACAATATTTACGGAGATACCGAAGACATGAAAGTGCTTGCAGCCAAATACAGCAAACTCTGTGCCCGCGGTACCTTCAGAAAACTTACAGAGACCTGTCCTGTCATTGCAACCTGGGATGATCATGACTATGGAGCTAACGATGCTGGGAGAGAATATCCTCAAAAAGAAAACTCCAAAACCCTTTTTCTTGAATTTTGGGGCGAACCAAAAGAATCAGACCGGTGGATGCATAAAGGTATATATACCTCCTATTCAGTTGGTCCGGAAGGCAAAAGAACACAGATTATCCTGCTCGATACCCGTACATTCCGCAGTCCTCTGTTACCTGCAAACGGAAAACCCTACCGAAATGATTATCGGCCCAATAAAGATAAATCTGCAACCATCCTTGGTGATCAACAGTGGAAATGGTTGGCCGAGCAATTGGAAGTTCCTGCAGATTTACGGATTATCGGTTCATCCAACCAGTTTGGTATAGAATACAATGGCTATGAAGCATGGGCAAATTTTCCCTTAGAACAGGAAAAAATGCTGAACCTCATCAAAGAAAAAAAGGCTGAGCATTTAATTTTTATCAGCGGAGATGTACACTATGGAGAATTATCAAAAATCAGCTCAGAGGGCCTCTATCCTATTTATGATCTAACTTCCAGCGGCCTTAATCGGGATTGGCCTCATGTGGAACCCAATAAGAACAGGGAAGGAAAGGCCTGTGATCTTTTTAATTTTGGAATGCTTGAAATTGACTGGGAACGCAAAGAAATTATTTTCAAAATTACCGATGCCTTCAAAAAAGTCCATATCAGTCAGAAAGTCAACTTTGAAGATTTGGAGTTTAAGAAATAATTATTTAGAAAGAATAAAATAAAAAACCCTACCCGTCTTCCGACGAATAGGGAAATCCTAACAAAACTAACAAAACTAACATTAACTTTTTTTAGGCCGCAAAACCTTATTACATAATTGTATCTTCTTCTTGTGCATGGAAATGAGCCTTCATATCTAAATTATCTTCCATTTCATGTACCTCCTTATTTGGATGATGTTTATTAGCGGTTGGCAAAATAAAATGGTTGAAGTAAAAACCAAAACTGGATTATAATTATCAATATAAAAGCCAAAATATTCCAAAAAATCATTTTTTATTTTTAAAGTTTAACCCAAAATGATGCCTTAAAAAACTAATATTGATAAATATGACAATCTACGGCTTTAGTCTCTAATTCAATGCAAGAGTAAATCAACAGGCTTATAAATACTTAAATTGCTAAATAAATCATTGGTTTTAATCAAACTCTATTACAAAGATAGATTTGTTTATTATTTAAAAAAATGACTTAGGTTAAATCTTAAGGTGACTTAGATCAGCATTGATAATTTTTTTAAAAAACAAAACCCTCAAAACATTATATAGGAACAATGTCAATATTTTTGGTTTTTTGAATCCTATATAATTTGACTTTTTGATTAAATGTTTTAATTTTACAATGTTTAGTACTATTTAATTCTAAAATTATACCTCTCATTATGGCAGATTATAGTGAACAAATTCAACAACTGAAGAATATTCTCGTTTCAGAATTCAGTATTCAGAAAGCTACTGGAAAAATCAATAACAATGTTTCTGCATATTGGTCTAAAGTAAAGAAAATCTTCCCTGAAACTTTGGTGGCAACTATGGAAACTAATCCGGATGATGATGAAACAAAGGCTGCGCTTGAAACTGAACTCAATGAGCAGTTCAAAAATCAGCGTTTTATCGCTCATACTGCCATGTTTGTGAATCAGTACGAGAGAAAATAAGTAAAAAGTTGTTTAATCGTAAAACCCCTCTTTGTGCAGTTGTAAACTGTAACAAAGAGGGGTTTTTTATTTTTGTAAGCTTTGGGCTGAAAAGATATCGCCTAATGGGGTTGGACAAAAAAACAGGTCACTCCTACGGAGCTTTGATCGTTACGGCATTTCATGCCTAAGTACAGGTCGCCCCGATGGGGCTTGC
>JBIKQC010000426.1:0-4320 GCA_044349855.1 Saprospira sp. | reverse complement strand
TATGGAAGCCCTGAAAGCCAATAACAAAGAGGTTTCAGACATTAATATGCTGATACCGCATCAGGCTAATTTGCGTATTGCCCAATTCATACAGGAGAAAATGGGACTGCGCGATGATCAGGTTTATAATAATATCCAAAAATACGGTAATACTACTGCAGCTTCAGTTCCAATAGCACTTTGCGAGGCCTGGGAATTGGGTAAAATAAAAGAAGGTGATCTCGTTTGTCTGGCAGCCTTTGGCAGTGGATTTACTTGGGGTTCAGCTCTTTTACAATGGTAAATATTACAAATCGAATTTCTTAATTTGTTTACTTGTGATCATTGTAATAATATTTGGATTGGTAAATATTTCTAGTTAGGGGACAGCAAATGTGGGCAGAATATTTTAAAATGATTAAGTGAGCTGATTCATGTCGTATTAATACCTATATTTGTCGGATAATACTTACAACAGATGTTTTTTAAAATAATATTTGCTATTATTGCCGTTATAAATTTAAAGGGACGGTTTATTGAGTACTTCCTTAATTATTGAAACACTAAATTATTTGAAAAAATGATGATTAGTCTGAAATCAAAATTGATGGGCTTAGGTTTTATGGCCCTTTCTTTTTCGGCTTTTGCGCAGAAAGAAGCTCCTGCAAACTGGTTCAACCTCGACCTTACGTCTGACAACGTTCATGGTGTGAGTACAGAAAAAGCTTATAAAGAATTATTGAATGGGAAAAAACCGAAGAAAACTGTTTTGGTTGCGGTTATTGACTCAGGTATTGACTTTGAACATGAAGATCTTAAAGACATCATGTGGGTCAATCCTAAAGAAATCAAGGGCAATGGCAAAGACGATGACGGTAACGGCTATGTGGATGATATTCACGGTTGGAACTTCATTGGCGGCAAAGACGGCAAAAATGTAAACTACGAAACATTGGAAGCCACACGTCTTTACCGTGAACTGAAAGCTAAACCAAAATTGAGCAAAAAAGAAAAAGCATTCTTCGAAAAACTTAGTGAAGAAATCGAAGGTAAGGCAGCTCAGATGAAGATGGCCAAAGGAAGCTATCAGGGCATCTATGAAGCATTGGAAACATTGGAAAAACATTTCGGAAACGGCAACTATAAAATTGCTGATCTGAAATCTATCGGTGATAATGCCGATGAAAAATTGAAAAAAGCCAAAGAACTTGTTTCTCAGGTCGGGCCTCAATTGCCGGGTGAAAAAGGTTCTGAATATATGGAGTATATGAAGGAAGTAATGCAGTACTTCAGCTCTCAGTTGGATTATAACCTGAATCCTGAATTTGATCCACGTGGTATTGTTGGCGACAACTATGCTGATCAGACGGAGAAACTCTACGGAAATTCTGATTGTTACGGCCCTGATGCTGAACACGGTACTCACGTAGCAGGTATTATCGGTGCAGTTCGCGGCAACGGCATTGGTATGGACGGTGTGTCAAATGCTGTTCAAATTATGGCAGTAAGAACTGTTCCAAACGGTGACGAACGCGATAAAGACGTTGCAAATGCAATCCGTTATGCTGTTGACAATGGCGCTGAAGTTATTAACATGAGCTTTGGCAAAGGCTATTCCTACAAAAAGAAAATTGTTGACGAAGCTGTAAAATATGCTGAGAAAAAAGGAGTTCTCCTTGTTCACGCTGCAGGTAACGACAACAAACATATCGACGTTGAGAATAACTTCCCGACTAAATTCTACCAAAGCGGAAACGACCCTTACAAACGCGGAAAAAAATCTGCCAATAACTGGATCGAAGTAGGTGCTCTTTCTTGGAAAGCCGGCGCTGACGCACCAGCAGTGTTCTCTAACTACGGTAAAAATACAGTAGATCTTTTTGCACCTGGTGTAGATATTAACTCTACAATTCCTGGCAGCGAATACAAACCTAACAGCGGTACTTCTATGGCAGCTCCTGTAGTTGCTGGTGTTGCTGCTCTTGTTAAAGCTTATTATCCTGAACTGACTGCTGCTGAACTGAAAAAATGTTTAGAAAAATCAGTTACACCAATTACTTATCAGGTAAATAAACCGGGTACCAAAACCAAAGTTGATTTCAAAGAACTTTGTATCACCGGCGGTGTTGTCAATGTTTATGCCGCATTGAAATTGGCTGAAGAAATGGTAGCTGCCAAAAAGAAATAATTTTTTCTTTTAATAAGTTTTTATCTTAATAAAACAGGAAGTCTCCAAAGGGAAGCTTCCTGTTTTTTTGTTAATAATTTTATAACAGGCAGCGTTTTGAATATTAATTGCGTTTTTTAAATAATATCCTTAAATTTATATGGTCAAATAACTGTTTGTTGACATAAAAGAAAATATGTAACAGATTTTGTCGAATTTTTCCATGTTAAATTACTTTTCTATGGACTTAGCCTTGAAATTAACCAAAACCAAAGAAACTCCACAGTCAGCCGAAGAGAAAGAATTTCTCTTGATCGCGGGCTGTCTTAGAGAGGAACGTTGGGCTCAAAAGCAGCTGTATGAAACATACTACGGCAAACTTTTGGGGGTCTGCCTTCGCTATTCAAACAATAGCGAGGATGCCCGAGATATTCTTAATGAAGGTTATGTGAAAGTATTCCGCTATTTGGAACGCTATAAGGTAGGCACATCTCTTGAGTGTTGGATGAGAAGAATTATGATAAATACTTCCATAGATTATTATCGTAAAGAAATGAGGCATCGTTCTGATGATATTGAAGCCGCTCAATATAAAATTGCAGAAGACAATGATGTAGTCAGCAATTACTCAGCTCAGGAAATTCTAAAGGTAATTCAAGTCCTTCCGCCCGCTTACAGAGCTGTTTTTAACTTATATGCCATAGAAGGTTATTCTCACAAAGAAGTGGCAGAGTCATTGGGAATTACAGAGAGTACATCCCGCTCAAATTTGGTTAAAGCAAGAGTGAAACTTAAAGAATTACTTACAGAACTGGGAATCGTATAAAAATTATCGAACTATTAACTTACATTATCTGCCACAACATATATGTTAAAAGATTTCAACAATATTGATAAACTGGCTCAAGAGGCTTTCGAAAAATTTGAAGTAGATTTTAATCCCGAAGATTGGAATCGTATGGAAGCCAAATTAGATAAAAAGGAACATCTGATGCCTTTTATCTGGCTCTTTAAAGGTGTAGAAGCTTCAGTGCTGCTTCTTATCATTTTCACAGTTTTTAATTTCTGGTACGGAAATAACCAAAACAGTAATATTGCAGTTTCGGATAATAACAATTCAGAAAAAATAACAACCGAATCCGAAAATAAGGGCTTAAATTCAAATGCTCAACTAAACGGACAAAATGCTAAATCTGAGCAGGAAATTACAACAACTAATGAAACTGCACTTTTAAACAAAAATGTAAAAAGTACAGAACATAGCGAAAATGTTATTGGCACAACCAACAAAACAGGCAATAATAATAACCGTATTTCAGAATTCGGCAATAACTTCAAATCTAAAAATCTAACAAGCACTGCAAATATTTCCGAAGAAAATAACCTTTCTAATACAGCCAGTATAAATTCAACAAAAAATACTGCAATTTTAAATACTTCAGAGATTCCAATGCTAAGTGTTGTTTCTCAGGATATTGTTCCCAATCTCAGTAATTTGCTAATTCAACCGATTAAACTTGACAAAAATTCATTAAATGATGGCCCCGGCGATGGTGTAGAAGAAGGCGAATCTTTCAGTCTTAAAACAAATTTCAAATTTCCTAAACTCTACCGCCGTCAACTCAGAGCTGTTATATTTGGTGGTGCTGACATAAATTTGGCCAATGAACTCGGCGGCAATAATTTGGGTATGACAATCGGTGTTTTGTTTGAAAATGAAATTTCTCAAAGATTTGCCATTAGAACCGGCATTCTTACTTCCCGCAAAACATTTGAAAATTCATTCACTAAAATTATTGACAGAACAGCAACAGAAGCTGTGATCTATGAAACAAAAGTAGATCAGAAGTCAACCCTAACAGTTCTATCTTTACCGGTCTATCTCAATACGATAATCCATCGCGACGAAAAATGGAAAATGAGCATTTCTGCAGGTTTTGCCGCAGCTTTTCTCAGCAATCGTTTTGTATCCGGAGAACAGCGTACCTATGTTTACCAATCTGCCGGTGCAATAACAGCGATCACGGAACTGAATGGCAATACTTTCGAAAAAGGTTTGTTACAGGGTGGAGCAGGAAAAAATAATATTTATATGTCAGCCGGTTTGGGCTTTGATGTTGAACGTCAGTTGGGTGATAGAGTTACACTCTTTTTGCAGCCAATGTTTCAATATG
>JBIKQC010000043.1:0-15498 GCA_044349855.1 Saprospira sp. | reverse complement strand
TTACCTTCAAAGGCGGACCCCGCGTAAAATTGGAACAGGTTTGTGTTCAGGAATGGGATGGTGAACAGATCGTAAAAGAGCGTTTTTACCACAGATAGGTCTTTAAACTACAAGTTTTCATGGTTTTATACAAGGCTGTTCCTGTTTGGGGCGGCCTTTTTAGGTGTACATCGGCCAACTGTATAAAATCAAATCTCTGAAAATAAAAATAACTTGAGCAGTTTGCCGGAGATCACGGCAAATCTGGACTGTTTGGAGGAGATGTACGCGACTTGGCGCCGATTGGAAATGATCCCTAAAAATTTAAAACGTTTATGTAAACACTACATACTTAGGTGATGTTGCACCCGGCAGTTCTGTTACCTTTACATTACAAGCAGGTACGAAGCAAATTAGTGTCGAACAAGAAAGTGGTTTTATCCTATACCCAAATTTATTTACAGGCACCAGGACTTTAGACGTGTGCGAAAGTGAAGCTTTTAGTTTTTAATCTTAAAATTTTATCTATGTCATATGATAATGCGAATCAAGGGTTAAAAAAGGCATTTTTTATATCGACAGCTTTATTTATTATCTCAATAGGTTGATAAAATGGCATTTATGCGAAAAATGCGTTGTTTTAACAGGACACCCCTACGGGGCTAAAAAATTTGTTTTAAATCTTAAACTATGAACAGGTCGCTCTTCTGGAGCGAAAAATGGCTCCGTAGGAGTCAAATGTTCTTAGCAATCATTGAATGAGATGGGAATAAAGCCCCATAGGGGTGACCTGTTTTGATTGTTTACAAGGTTTTGTGAATATATTATTTAAAAAATCTAACCCTTGATTCGAATTGATATATACACTATATTAACGAATTAACTACACACTTTTTTACCCTTTCCTAAGAAAATTGCAACTTTTTCTCAAGATATTTTTCACGATTCAAAAAGCCCTTTGAATGTCCAAAACCCATTCAAAGGGTTTTTTATTGCCAGATTATTATGCAAATAAGGTAATCGACTACCAGATTTGTATAAATAATTTATAATATTTTATGCAAATCCGGGAATCAATTCCTATTTTTGTATCAAATTTTAACAAGATGGTCAATAGAGCAATTGAAAATTTATTGAAGGAATATGCCGGCGAATTTCGTTCGCTGCTGCTGGTAGGCCCCAGGCAATCGGGTAAATCAACCTTAGTAAAAAAAGTTTTTCCCAATAAGCCCTATATCTCGCTGGAGAATATAGACGAGCGCGATTTGGCTGAAAATGACCCCAGGGCTTTTCTTGGCAGATTTCAGCATGGTGCAATTCTGGACGAGATACAGCGGGCGCCGGGTTTGTTCAACTACCTGCAGGAGATTTTGGACAACAGCACAGAAGACGGACTTTTTATACTGACCGGCAGCAATAACCTGCTCCTGCAAAGCGATATTAGCCAGACACTGGCCGGAAGAATCGGCATACTTGACCTGCTTCCCCTGAGTATCGATGAAATAAAAAGATTCGAGCCGGATGAGTTCGATGCCAATTCATTGATATTGAGAGGCTCTTATCCCGAAATCTATCATAAGAGAAGAAATCCGCAACATTGGTACCCTTCCTACATCAGAACCTACATTGAGCGCGATGTAAGGAACATCAGGAATATTGAAGATATCAGCATGTTTGTAAAATTCCTGCGTCTGTGCGCCGGGAGAGTGGGCCAGCAACTGAATGTGTCATCGCTGAGCAATGAATGCGGAATTGATGTAAAAACCGTAAACGCCTGGCTGAGCGTATTGGAAAGCACCTATATTATCAAATTACTGCAGCCATACTATAAAAATTACAATAAGCGAGTTGTTAAATCACCCAAGTTGTTTTTTTACGACACGGGAATTGTCTGTTCGCTGCTTGGTATCAGAAATACAAAGGAATTGTCGGTCTCCAGTTTCAGAGGAAATCTTTTCGAGAATTTATTGCTGATGGAAATAATGAAAGAGATCAGGAATAATGGACACCAGACAGAACTTTACTACTGGAAAGTCAATAATGGCGTCGAAATAGATATTATTGTGGATAATGGACAATCGCTGACTCCTATCGAAATTAAATCGGCACAGACCTATTCCAGCGATTTTGAAAGCAATCTGACAGTTTTCAACAGATTGAGAGCCGAAAAAGGGGGAATGATAGTGTACGATGGGAAGATTAATTTTACAACATCGGGACAAACGGAGGTTTTTAACTGGGAAAAACTGACTGAAAAGATAAAAACAATTGTATAAAACTCAACCTTTGAATAGCTGTTATTCAAAGGTCTTTTTATTAGATTTAAGGCCTTAATTTAGTTGATAATTTGTTATTTTTTATGCAAATGTGGGAATCGATTACCATATTTGAACTAATTTTATAGAAAATTTAGAGGGATGAAAGATGAAAGAAAAAAATTTAATAGCTTATTTAACAATTATTTATAAAATAAATTCTTAAAATTTTAGCGCATATATTTTTGATTCAACTAAAAAATTTGAAATTAATACTTGAAGAGTAGATAAACAGATTTGGACATTCAAAGAATGTCAATCAAGCCTTTCTCACAAACTCGGATTTCAGTGCCATAGAACCGAATCCTTTAACCCAGATCCGTCATTAGAGTTCGTTATGAAAGCCTAAAGGGCAAAGAAAATAAGTGCTCACGGAGTTTTTTGGGGTGAAGAACCGAGCACAGCGAGCTCTATAAATAGTTACCCCTATTTCGTTTCACGGTCCTTCGGTTCAAAACCCAAAAAACGAGTAAGTGCTTAGTTTCACAGCAATTTAGGCTTGGAACCCGAAGGCTCCGCGAAGCGAATAGAATTTCTAATGACGGATTCGGGTTTAATTTTACAGTCGATATTGTGGTCTCCATCTGTCTTATCCTTCTTCGGGTAGTTCTCTTTTTCTGAGATTTTCTGCTTTCTTTTTTCCTTTCATTCGGTAACTTTCATTTAGTCTTCACTTCCTAAGATTCAGCCTTCCCCCCTCATTTGTCACTTTGGGGTAATATAGCTTCTGCTTACTTCTCATGATTAACCTTTTTCGACCCTGATTCATATTCCGTTTCCTCAGGTCCATGAGACATCAAGTGGTAAGTCAATCCGCTTTCATCCTATGTCAACGCCATATTTAGAGTCAGATGTCCTTTTAATCCTGTGATTATTATTTGTTTAGCTGTATAGTTCCATCGTTTCTACCTTATGATTCGTGTTCCTCGGGGCAGAGTTTTGCCGCCAGCTTCCTTCAGATTCCACTTCATATTTGACACCCTTGATCTTGGCTAGTTGTTGGCGATTGTATAACCCCACAGTCTACTTGAACCACCTAGCTGATTGACATTCACGGCACACTAAAAAATAGAGCTGCCCAAAAAGTTTGGACAGCCCCTTAAACTTTAATTTAATCTTGGATTAAAACATTTATAGTGAAACGGTTAATGTAAAAAATGTTTACGATTAGCTATTCACCTTTTTTCCTGTAAACAAAATTGATAAGCCACATATTTTTAATTAGCATACCAATATTAATAATTACTTGTAGAAGCCATTGCAATAAAACATTTAAAATGTAAAAAAAAGATTCTTTAGAAAGTCTTATCATTATCACTGAGGCGTATGTGATATAAAGTGGTATCAAATAATAATCTAAAAAGGGAGTTTGAGCTTTGCCTACTATAAAAAACAAGTAAGAATATAGCAAAAATCCCAAAAACCAGCTTAGGAAAATTGAAGCATCAAATAAAAAATTTACAAAATACTGGAAATAGAAAGAAAATGAAGGATAAGCTGAGTTGTTTTCATCATATCTTAGAGTTTTTCTCTCCCAAATTAGGCTTATTCTTGTAGCAGCTTTACTCCAAATTATGAAGGGTAAAATAAAAGGGATGTAGGCTAAAATATAATACAAAGAGCCTAATAAAGCGTTAACAAAATGATTTTGAAAGTTAAAACTCTCAGTTTTTTCCTCTACAATGAAGTTTTTATTTTCCATAAAATTCGATTTTAAATTCTCTACTCTCAAGGCTTTTCGAGATAACGCCCATTTTAATCGGTTTCTGCTCCGTTTTAATATTGTAATAATAAACTCAATAACAATAGTTTTAAATCAATATCTTGGTTTTTAGGCATAAACAAATATAAAAATTATTTTCTTGTTTTTAAATATTAACTGAAGGTTCGGATTTGACAAATACTTTATAAACAGCTAATTACAGTATAAAAAAAGTCGAATATATTAGTATAAGTACTTGTCTTTTAAAAAGTTAGAACCAAAAACAAAAAATATCAAGTATGCAACAGTCTAAAGATATAAAAATAATTCAAGAAACTGTAGAATATTTTTCAGATTCGACACTTTTAACAAAAATGTTCAAGGCCATATTGAAAGAATTTAATTAAGGTGGGTTCTAAAAATTGATTTATTTGACTTTTCTACAAAACAGAACCAGTTAATTTTGCAAAAATGTTGATTATTTTTGACAATCATCTCAAGTGGATTTCCTATTTCCACCAATTTTTCCGCCGAAAATTGTTCATCAAACAATGATTTTTTAACTGTTGTTTTGTATATTTCTTTGTTCATCTTATTCAAAATTTAAGTGTAAATATACATATAATTATTTGAATATCATAATATTAAATTATAGAACTCCCATTAAGTAATTAAGTAAGTAATCAGCACAAATTATATACTAAAATAATAATGTCCGATCATAATTTTGACGGCCATTTATTTTTTAATGATGCAATTGAAGACAATTTTCAAATCCTCAAATTTTCAAATCCTCAAATTATCTAGGCTTTCCTGACAAACTCTGATTTCAGACTCATAGCACCAAAACCGTCAATTTTGCAGTCGATATTGTGGTCGCCTTCCACAAGACGGATGTTTTTAACTTTTGTTCCTGCCTTTACAGGTTTAGGTGCACCTTTCACCGGTAAATCTTTTATAACGATGACAGAATCGCCGTTCTGCAATTCATTGCCGTTGGAATCGATTACTTTTAGTACAGTATCTGCCATTTCAGCATCTATTTCGGCCTGATCCCATTCGTGGAAACACTCGGGACAAACCATCATATTATCACTTTCGTAAGTGAATTCTGACTTGCATTTTGGACAGGGAGGCAGTGCGGACATTGTATTGTGTTTTTTAAATTGTAGAGAGTAGAGGGTAGTGGGTACTTAGTACCCCAATACCGGATTGATGCGACAAAGGTAGCTAAAATATATGAAAAAGTAAAATCTGTACATCGCACAACAAAAAGGGCTGCACCTTTCGGCACAGCCCCATATATTTACCTGCTATTGTAACTTCAATTTAAAAACTATACATTGATTTTAGAAGGACAGATATATGCTGTTTTCTCAACCGAAGTTTCTTTGATTGCCTTAAATCCGCCTGCAATATCAATGATGTTTTTGAAACCATTGGCACGAAGTAAAGAAGAAGCAACCATTGAACGGTAACCACCGGCGCAATGTATATAATAAGTGCCATTAGTATCTAAGGTTTCCATAGAAATAATCAGTTTGCCGAGCGGGTGATTCACTGCGCCAACAACATGCTCAGAAAGATGTTCTCCGACATTGCGTACATCCAGAACAGTTACTTTGGAGCTTTCAGAAATTTTTGCAAATTCTTCGGCTGAGATAGATGTAATACTTTCAACAGCTCTGCCTGAGTTTTTCCAAGCAGCAATGCCACCTTTCAAAATACCCTGAACATTGTCATAACCGACACGGGCCAGACGGATAATCGCTTCGCGCTCATCTCCATCTTCTGTGATGAGTAAAAGCGGGCGTTGTGTATTGCTCACCAATTCACCGACCCAAGGAGCAAAGCTGCCACGAAGACCGATATTGAGTGAACCCGGAATAAAGGCTTTGTTAAAACTTTGTGCTTCACGCACATCGAGAACCAATACTCCTGTAGCTTTGATTTTTTCAAATTCATCGGGACTGAGTGCAGTCATACCCTTTTCCAATACATCGTCTATTGAATTATAGCCTTTTTTGTTGAGCATGACATTCTCCGGGAAGTACTGTGGCGGAGTAGTGAGTCCCTCGGTAACTTTCTCTACAAATTCTGCTTTGCTCATTGGCTGCAGGGCGTAGTTGAATTCTTTTTGGTTGCCCAAAGTAGCGAAGGTTTCAGAGCTGAGGTTTTTACCGCAGGCAGAACCGGCACCGTGAGCAGGATATACAATTACATCATTAGCCAAAGGCATGATTTTATTGTGCAGTGAATCGTAAAGCATGCCTGCCAAATCTTCCATGGTTATGCTGGATTTTACAGCAAGATCCGGACGGCCTACATCACCGATAAAAAGAGTATCGCCTGTGAAAATGGCTACATCTTTACCGTTTTCGTCACGAAGGAGGAAACAGGTTGATTCCAAAGTGTGACCCGGCGTATGCAATACTTTGATGGTCAGTTTGCCGACTTTCAGTTCCTCTCCGTCTTTGGCACTGTGAATGTCATATTCTGTTTGTGCGTTTGGCCCGAAAACGATAGTTGCACTGGTTTTCAGGGCCAAATCAACGTGACCTGATACAAAATCAGCGTGAAAATGCGTCTCTAAAATATATTTAATATCAGCGCCATTATCCATGGCCATTTTTATATATGGATCTGTTTCACGCAGGGGATCAATAATGGCTACTTCGCCTTCAGATTCAATGTAATATGCTCCCTGAGCAAGACAGCCGGTATAAATTTGTTCGATTTTCATAAAGGAAATCTGTTTTTTGTTTGTTTTTAATTTTGTTTTTGATTTGTTAGTACAAAGGTAGAACAGTTTAGAATCAGTTGCAGTGATAAAAGTCACAAAGTGTAATTTTTTTTCTTTTATTAATTTTAAACCACTTTTTACTGTTCTTTTACTTTTGATAAAACAAAGATCGATCTTAATATAGGTCCCGCTAGTGATATTTGTCACTAAGCAATTTTTTTGCAAAATTTGTTTGAATAAATAAGAAAAATAGATTTCAAATTTCACTTAATACTAATTTAATAAAAGGATAGTAAGTCGTTTTGGTTCAGTTGCTGCTCAATGACAGTCTTGAAAATAACCCAAAAAAGCTGTATATTTATATAATCAAAAATGCCCTCCCGATTTTAAATTATAAAACTTTAGTGAACTGCCTTATGAATAATGTCAACAAAATTCTGTTGAAATCGATAGTTAAAAGTGTTATTCCCAAAGAGAATCCCTATTGGATTTTACTTTCAAATGGGACCTTTATAGTATTGGAAGTCTCTTTGGCAGCCAAACAAAGCGATTTGAAATTATTCGCAGAAACGTTGTTGGATGAGATAGAATCACAGCGGCTCACAGTTTATGCATATGTTGAAGATATTATTTCAGTAGCCGATTTTGGCGGTTGGGTTGTTGTAAGTCCTTTTGGAGCATATACTTATGTTCATCCTTCTGAGCTGTCAGATCCGGAACCATCTGATTTGGCAATTTCAGTAAAAGCCAGTTTGAAATTTATGGATGATTGTCAGGAAAAGGATATTGTTTATATAAACACACCGTCGCCTGCTGTCTCTAAATAGCTTTCAAAGTGGTGAAAATAAATGCAAAAGACTTTAAAACTATGTTAAGTTTTAAAGTCTTTTGTTAATTTAAGATTAATATTTAAATTAGTTAAGAGAAATCGCCATCATCGATTCAGTAGAATGGTGGAACATCAGCGGATTGATACTTGGGATCATAAAATCGCTCAAAGGCAATTCACCGATCAGGTGCATAACTTCGTGTTCAGAGTCAGCGATGACAATCATCCAAAGTTTTGAGCGGTTTGTAGAAAGTGAATAGGAGCGAATCTGTCCCTCTGCCATCAGCTCATCAATTCGATTTCGCTGTTCAGGTATTCTTGCTAAAAATTCGGGTGCCATCATGGATGGCAGGTCAAATTCAACCATGTAAAATTGTTGCATAAAAATTCCCTTTTTTTTTGTGAATATGCTAATGTACAGACTTTCCTTTGTTTATTACTTAGGGAGCAGAAATATTTTATGTTTAAATTTAAATTTTAACAAATATAAGAATTGCAGATGATTGTTTTCGTCGGATTTTTTTGGAAATAAGTCGTTAATATACATTCTAAGTGGGTGAGATTAATGAATTTCACCCACTTAATTGTACTCCGGGACGCTAAAGTTCGTTATTTGGAGAGTTGTTTCACGATACAATAATAATCATGTTAAAAATTTCAGAGCTTAGTATAACATTCGGCAAATTTCCTGTATTGAATGGACTTTCCGCTAATTGGGAGGCAGGAAA
Source organism: Saprospira sp. (assembly GCA_044349855.1). Taxonomy (GTDB): domain Bacteria; phylum Bacteroidota; class Bacteroidia; order Chitinophagales; family Saprospiraceae; genus Saprospira. Next base: position 7,202 of record JBIKQC010000043.1, on the reverse strand, counting down.
AATTCATGGTATCGTTGGTCATAACGGTGCCGGAAAAAGCACTTTTTTCAATGTGCTGGCAGGTATTGAAAAACCGACAGGGGGTAGTGTTGAATGGGATGGGAAACCCTGGAATTCAAAGCTGTTGGGATTTTTGGAGACGCATAATTTTTTTTATTCCCGTATAACGGGAACAGAATATTTGAGGATGTTTCCCAAAAGCAACGGCAATTTTGATCTGGATGCTTTTCAGCAGTTTTTTCAGCTGCCGCTGGATGACCTGGTTGAGTATTATTCTACCGGGATGAAGAAAAAACTGGCACTTTTAGCAATACTTAAACAGGATAAATCCGTTTTTATTTTGGACGAACCCTTTAACGGACTTGATTTAGAAACAAACAAGGTTTTGGAAGTGACGCTTGATATTCTGAAACAAAAAGGTAAAACAGTTCTGATCTCCTCACATATTCTCGCACCTCTGCTCGAGATCTGCGATGAAATTCACTATCTGTCGCATGGTAAATTTGAAAAAACCTATGGAAGGGACCAGTTTTCAAATTTAGACAGTCTGCTTTTCGACGATTTGAAGGAAAAGGCGGTCAACGCTTTGGGCGATGCTGTTTAATGAATTTGTTATTTTTCGCGCGCAGGCCCGCAAGATTTGACAACTTTTATAAAGTTGTCAAATCTGTGCGCAACGCACGCGCGTGCAGGTAAACGAATAATATGTTTATTATCATTCCGGACCAATGAACAAAAAAAGCATTCTAAAAATATTCCGTTATTTAGGTTTCAGCCTACTGGGTCTTATTGGGCTTATGGTTCTGTATTTTTTATCTGCATATACCCTTTCTTCAGTCGGGACCAATCCCCCAAAAGTATGCTGTGAAGTAAAAACTAAGGCTTTTTTGAGCAGTAATGAGGTTCATGTAGATCTCATTCTGCCAATTTCAGAAATTGACAGCAATTTTATAAACAGTCTGAGTCCTTTTGAAGGCGCAAAATATGCAGCCTTTGGTTGGGGCGACCGCGGCTTTTATCTGGAAACGCCAAGTTGGGAGGATTTGAAATACAGCACGGTATTTAAGGCTCTTTTTCTTAATTCGCCCGCTGTGATGCATGTCAATTTTTATAGCAATGCACATCCCTCCTGGGTAGGATTTGACCTTTGTTCAAGTCAAATAAAGGATATGGAAACTGAAATAAAAAATAGCTTCCGTAACGGGAACGATGCACTTCCGGAGCGAATTTACGGTTTTGATTACGGCAGAAATGACCGCTTCTTTGAAGCGAAAGGCAATTACAATTGTTTTCGTACCTGCAATGTCTGGACGGGAAGAATTTTGAAAAAAGGGAATATTAAAACGGCTGTTTGGTCGCCGTTTACGGGTGGGATTATGTATTTTGCAGGGAAATAATTTTTTGATTAGTTCTTTACTTATTTAAATAGAACTAATCAAAAAACTTTGTCCATCTGCGCAGGAAAAGGACGGTCAAAATTCCCAATTCCCAAAAATGCAGACCCATCACAAAAAAGTCGGCCAGAATAAAGAGCCAAAAGGCTATAAATAATCCAGCATCGAATTTTTTCGTGAAAAATCCGATAAAAAAAACCAATTCCAGCAAAGTAGCTGCCCACCAAAGGAGGGTAGCAAATGTCGGATTGGCAATGAGAAAATGAATCCACTGACTGTATAAGCCCGGCTCAGAATAGATGAGTAAATCAGAATGCTGCAATTTTAGTATGGACTCAATTTGTCTTTCATGCCAAAGTGAGCCACGGAAAATTTTCCAAAGCGCAGCGGAAGCCATTATAAAACAGGCATAGTACCTGATTGCCTGCAGTGCGATCGAGAATTTAGCACCCTCTTTGAAACATAATAAAAACGAAATGGCGATAACGCCCACTAAAGTGTGCTCATAATGCGTTGCAGCAGCATTGTAAGCAATCATATATAGCGAAATTATGGGCAGATAGGCCCAAGCCAGGATCGGCAATAGGGGATATCGGAGCATTGACAGCGGTAAAAGCAGCAACAGCAGGTCAATGCCTAAAGAAAGCGGAGGGAAGTGCAAAACTGCTTGAATAATTCCCAAATAATCGAGCAGCCAAAATACCCTATCGGCGTAAACTTCAGTCCCTTCGAGAGCACCCATTTGTGAAAGGCCCAAATGCTGAAAAAGTCTGACCACCCAAATTGCAAAAAGCAATAGGGCAAAAATGCGTGTCAGGAAAGCCTCGGCTTCCTCCCGGCTATCTTGACGGATAAAGACTGTATTCATTTTTTTGAATCAGGGTATAGGGAGAATCGGCACTGTAGCTGCAATGTTCTAAGGTTATTTCTTCAATGCTTTCAGTTGAAACGCCGCTTAAATAGTTTTTCAACCAAAGCCCGAATTTTTCTTTTTCGCTATTGTAAGCATAGCTTTTCAGTCGATAGGAAATAAAGTTCTTTGATCTTGGAATGCTGTTCAGATCGAGTTTTTTACCGTTTACGTATAAGTTGTATGTCTCCAGTTTTACTGGATTTGCCAATTTGGCGGAATACATGCCGTAATTCCAAAAAGGAAATGTTTCCACACCTTTATAAGTAAAAAATGCCTGTCCGCATATAAACAGGACAAATGCCAGGAATAGCAGCTTGTTGATCTGAAATGATTTGGATAAAAGAGACATAATGATGTGATAATGTGCGGATATGATAATGTGCGGATGTGATGATGTGTGGATTGAGAATTGATCCCAAATCATTTGAGGTATTCTAAAACAGTTAATAATTAATTTCAGGTGACATTTTTCTTCTTGGGTTATCAAATAAAATTGTCAAATGTATCTAAGAATCAATTGGTTCAGCGAAAGGATGGCTTTAGCCTCCTGTAAGCAGCACCCAAATGAGCCGTTGGCTTTAGCCTTCGGTAACAATTACAAAAATCAATAAACAACCCTACCTTTTTAACACATTCTTCCCAAAAGGGGCTTTCATCAAATAATACAGGAACTCTGAACGGAGCAGCTTTTTAGCTGAATACAACTGCTGAGATTCCATCGGAAAACGCTGCAAATTTCCTATTTCATCTTTTTTTAATCCTGCTGTTCCAAAAGTCAGGTCAAAATTTTCCTCCTTCAATATTGTCTCAAAAAAAGGCTTTTTTACGCCATCATCAGTAAACGGAAAGGCAAAGACTTTATAATTCAAATTAAAAGTATCGGTTATATATTTTTGAGATTCAATTGTCTGTCTCAGCTGTTCTTCAGGTTCGATATCCGCATAGCGCGGATGATCGATACTGTGGCTGCCAATTGTAAAGCCCTGACTGATTAGTGTTTTTACCTCTTCTGTTGAAAGATAAGGTTTTGAATCCTGCAAAAAAGCATTGAAATCAAGACCTATATTTTTTGCAAAAGTATCAATTGCAGTATTTTCAGAATAGGTTGCAGACAGAAGATCCCTTTTTTTGAACAAGGCTGAAGCCTGTTTCAGAAACTCCGTTCTTTCTCTGCCCGGCATTTTAGAAAGTGAATCCAGACAAAGTGAAATCTTGTATCGAAACATCAGACCTTTATTGTCCAAAAAGGCGGAATTGAGAAAGAACGTAGCCGGAATGCCCTTTTTGAGTAGGATAGGGGCTATAACTTCCTTGCATTCGCTCAGACCGTCATCAAAACTGAGGTGCAAGACCGGCTTATCCGGTTTCGGAAGCTCGCCCTTTATTATGGCAATCAGACTATTGAGATCAATTGGCTGGAAATGTTGCAATAAAAAATCAAGGTCAGCCTCGAAAAGGCTGCTGCTGCGAACGGTATAAAGCTGTCTGATATGCGGATATTCCGCATCGCCCGCAAGGTGGTAGAATGGTAAAAAGATTTTCTGCCCGCTGTTGCGAAGCAGGGAGGAAAAAGGCATCAATCCAGCAATACCACTGATGCAGGATTTTGCGCAATCGCGAATGACAGATGTTAATTCCCGCTTTTGTGCATGGTACATTTGCCGTTGAAGATTACTCCGTTATCGATCTGAAGTTGTGAGCATTTTATATCTCCGTTCACTTCGGCCTTATTCAGCATGACTATAGTTGTTTTAGCAACAATGTCACCAATTATTTTACCTTCTGTAATGAGGTCTCCGCAGGTTACACTGCCCAAAATTATTGCAGTTTTAGACAATACGAGCCGTCCTCCGCAGTCCACATTCCCTTTTACCTCACCCTCGAGACGAAGATTTACTGCCACTTTTACATTGCCGTCAATGACTGATCCCTGGGCAAGGGTGCAGACCTCAGATATTGGTAGTTTTTGAGCTTCCATGCTTTTATATTATATATTTAGAACCGCAAAGTTACTTAAAAAATCATAAATAACGAGCCTTAAATTCTTCTTCAATTTTTTCTTGTACAGCCAGTATTCTTCCCAGATTTTTTCTCAAAATTCGGGCACTGCGACCCATTACTTCCTGATCTTTGATATCAAATTTTTGAATAGAGGAGTAAAGGCTTTAAGATTTTTCGGCCAGGTCTTTTATTGCATTGACAAATTGGTCCAATCGACCCATTACTTCCTGATCTTTGATATCAAATTTTTGAATAGAGGAGTAAAGGCTTTAAGATTTTTCGGCCAGGTCTTTTATTGCATTGACAAATTGGTCCAATTCTTCGAAGGTAGTATATACGTTTGGTGTGACCCTTATTCCGTGTACGTTGGCACTGTCAATTGCAACAGTCCAAATTTTGTAATCATTCAGAAGTTTATCTGCCAGATCAGCCGGTTTTAAACCTTCAATACCCACATTGGCAATGGCGCAGGATCTTTTGGGGTCTGAGGGACTGTTTAACTGTATACGGGGATTATTCAGTTTTTTAAGTTTTTCTACCCAATAAGCTTTTAATTCCCTTAGTCTTTCCTCCTTTCTTCTGGTGCCAATTTTATTGATAAAATCAATGGCATCCAAAATAGTAAGATTAGCAGCAAAAGGAATCGTACCTGTATGATTCAGCTTACGGATATCATCTTTTTTAATCGCCGCATCGCCCAAAAGGGGCCAAATTTTGTTGATTTTATTTTTATTTACATAGAGTAAACCGATGCCAAGAGGAACGGAGAGCCATTTGTGCAGACTGGAACCGTAGTAGTCGCAGCCCAGGTCAGAAATTTTAAATTCAAAATGTCCGATACAATGTGCTCCGTCTACCAAAACTTCCACATTGTGCAGATGAGCTATTGTGCAAAGTTCCTTAACAGGGAGGATTTGTCCGGTAATATTGATCATGTGACTGACCAAAATTAGTTTGGTTTTGCGGTTGAGCTGTTTTTTATACAGATTTAAAATTTCCTCATCATCCTTAGGATCCAAGGGTATGGAAATCTCGCGAAGTACGATTCCATAACGATCTGACAGCTGCTTCAGCATTTCAATCATACTGCCGTATTCTTGAACCGCATAAATCACTTCATCTCCTTTTTTCCAATCGATACCGCTCATGACCGTGTCGAGCGATTCCGTTGTATTTCGTGTTATGATCAATTCCTCAGCGTTACAGTCAAGAAATTCTGCCAGTCCTTTCAGTACTTTTTCTTTTTCCGTTTCCATCATTTTTCGCATGAAAAAGGAATGCTCATAATTTATGCGCTCTATGTTGTTTTGGTACTTTTTCAGAATTGTCTGCGGTAACATACAGTAATATCCGCCCTCGAGATTTACATAATCCGGTTTTAGTTTATAATCTGCCCGAATTGATTCCCAAGAATCTGCATCAAAACTAATTTCCGGGTTTTCTTTTTTCATTGCTGAGGCAAATGTTTTGAATGGCAATAGAGGCAGAAGACCCAACAGGCCAATTTTTTTGAGAAAAGCTCTTTTGTTCATAGAAATTAGAAAGATAAATCAGATCAGAAATAAAATTTTAACATTATGCTTTTTTAATTTTTAACTTTTAATAAAGCAATGCAGTCAATTTCTACCTTGGCGCCAAAAACAAGTTTTTTAACACCAAAAGTTGACCTTGCAGGTCTTTTTTCGGGAAAATATTGGAGATAGATTTTATTGAATGCTTCAAATTTCTTCATGTCGGTCAGCATCACCTGAACTTTAAGGACCTGATTCATAGAACTTCCGTTTTCTTCCAGAATTTTTTTTATTTTATCGAGCACCTGTCTAACCTCTGTTTCAAAATCGGTTTGTATTTTCTTTTTACCGGCCTCGATATTTCCAATCTGTCCGGAGACATAAATGGTATTATCGGTAATGACCGCAGAAGAGTAGGGTTTATCGCCATTTTTGATGTAAATCTGCGCAGAAATAATATGACAGAAAAACAAACTGCAAAGGAGTAATATATTTTTCATGATTGAAGTTTCTTGAGAAAGTGAATTTACAATTATTTTGATGAAATAATAAACTCAATAACATAATTTAAAGACATGCAGCTGTTCAGATATATATTAAAATAAAAAGCTAATGCCTTTACAGCATTAGCCCCCCTTAATTACTAATGCGAATCAAGGGTTGGATTTTATAAAACTAATAAATTAACAAAACCTTGTTAATCAATCAAACAGGTCACCCCTACGGGGCTTTTTTTTCATCTTATTCAATTATAGCTAAGAACATTTGACTCCTACGGAGCCATTTTTCGCACTAAAGGAGCGACCTGTTCTTAGGTATTAAGATGTAAACAAAATTTTTAAGCCCCGTAGGGGTGACCTGTTAAAACTGCGCATTGTTTGTATAAATACAATATTGCCAAATTATTATGGCAAATATTTCTAAGCCGTTGATGTAAAAAAAAGACATTTTTAAACACTTGATTCGCATTACTAACTAACTACTTTTTTCTATCAGGTTATTTTAAAATCATAAATTGTCGAAGTGGCATATTGTGTAAAAGCGTTTGTGTTATAGGTGAGTGTTTTCGATCCGGATACAGTAAAAAAGTATTAAAAACTGCACTGAAATAGTATTAGACCCTCCTGCTGTAACCGGTACAGGCATACTGAAATTTGCGGATAAAGCCGGATAAGACCGAACCTGCGCCACAGAATAAAAAAGGCTTTCGAGTGCCGAAAGCCTTTTTTATTATTATATGATCAAAACTTATCTTTCAGAAATCAAATTTTGTACTGTCTGGATTTAAGCTTCGTGAATGCCCATTTCTTTGGTAGCCTTCTCAATTTTTCTACGATTGATAATATTTCTAACCCAGTTTGGAACGATAATCATACCGCAGAT